>JAAYNW010000088.1 GCA_012520655.1 Clostridiales bacterium
AGCAATGACGGCTTCAATAATATTATCTTCCGCCTGCAGACGGATTTCCGTATCTCCCGGAATCGGAGATAGATCCGCTATAATTACAGTCTCAAACAGTTCTTCCGGCATTTGTTTTCGGACGAGAAGCTCGCCGGTTTTGGCAGAGTTTTTCCAATGGATATACTTCTGCTGATCTCCCGGACGATAGGGGCGCAATTCATAATCGGGAAGCTCCTGAAGTTTGGAGACAGAAAAAAGAGTATTTTTGGGATCTTTTTTCTGAAGCTCTGTCTTAAGGAGTTCCAAGGGCAGAATACGCGGCATGGCGGTCAGACGAACTTGTGTTACCATAGGATAAGTAATGGTAAAAAGGCCTAAAAAATCCGTTACGGAAACACTTTTTACTCCTACTTGATAAGTGCCTCTGTATTTGCAGTACATTTTAGTGTCCACACGCATTACCTGGTGGGGCAGAAGGCAAAGATTATGTATGTTTTTGGATTCCCTTATAGTCACCATATCGGAAAAGTAGTGCAAGGTTATATCCGTAAAAGGAATGAAGTCTTCGTTTGCAAGTATCAGACGATAAGGAACTTCTTTTGCTTTTACAACGGTTCGGGAAACCTCTTGTACAATCTTAAAACGAAAATAAACATATATGGAATATGTCAGCGCGAGAGCAGGAATCAGCAAGGCGAAGTAAAACAGCAAATAAGGGATATTGCCACCCCGAAAGCTGACCAAAACAGCCGAACCGATTAAAAAAATAAAATAAATTATTTTTCTCATAAAATGGGTACCTTTGTTTGATGTAGAGCTTCCTGTAAAATATCCTTTTCCTTCTTTCCTTCCAACCTCGCTTCGGAAGAAAGAACGAGACGGTGCATGAGTACCGGTTCCGCAAGGACGGTAATATCCTCCGGCGTGACATAGGAACGCCCCAGAAGATAAGCACGACTTCTGGCGGCACGCGTCAGCGCAATGGCAGCCCTTGGACTCGCGCCTAACGTGAGATAGCGATTTCTGCGCGTATGGCGGGCGATTTCAACGGCATAAGATATGATGTCTTCATGTATGATCACTTTTTTTATTTCTTCTTTTATGTAAATGATATCTTCCTTCGAAGTAACGGGAAGTAATTTTTTTAGCGGTTCTCCGTCCATAATTCGGCGGACGATATCAGTTTCTTCTTTAATCTTTTCGGGATATCCCATAGAAACTTTCATCATAAAACGGTCCATCTGCGCTTCGGGCAGACGGTAAGTACCCAGCTGCTCGATTGGATTCTGGGTGGCAATTACCATAAAGAGCTCCGGCAACGGATAAGTAGTGCCGTCCACTGTTATCTGATGCTCTTCCATGGCTTCCAGCAGGCTGGCCTGTGTTTTCGGCGAAGTACGGTTGATTTCATCAGCAAGGAGTATATCATTCATTACAGCTCCCGCAGAGTACCGGAATTCACCCGTTTGCATGTTGTAGACCGTCATTCCGGTTACGTCGCTCGGAAGGGTATCCGGAGTGAACTGGATTCTCGCGAAGCTGCATTTGACGGATTGAGCCAATGACTTGGCTAAAGTAGTTTTTCCTACGCCCGGAACATCCTCTAAAAGGAGATGGCCGTCGGAAAGCAAGGCGATTAGAGCGAGTTCAATAATATTTCTCTTGCCGACAATAACGGTTTCCATATTAAAAATAATTTTTTGAAGCGTATCAGACTGAGGCATCCTGTTGTCCCCCTTAATTAATGTTATTACTATTATGTATCATGGAAAATGATTAATCAACATAAATCTATGCTTATTCGTTTAATATCTATAGCAAAATAAATTTATATGATAAAAAGATTTATCTTGATATTTGGTAAATTATGGAAGAAAATAGTAAGGAAAGTGAGCAAAGAATAAAGTATTTACATTAATCCTAGGATACATCGGAAGGAGCAGATAAAAATGAACAGAGCACAGTTGGATTTGACGGATGAGAGAGTGGCGGAGCAGAGTAGAAATATTACGGCGCTAATTGGAGTCTGCATCATGAATGCCATTCTTGTTATTGCCTATTTAATAGAAGTTTTTAAGGGAGCAAGAACGATCGGCTCTTATGCGATAGTAGCGGCTTGTTGTATTCTTCCGAGCCTTTTCGCAATCATGGCTTATTTGCAAAAGAAGGAGACGATAACGGTCCGGTATATTACAAGCGCAGGCTTTTCCATTCTTTATACATATATTCTATTTACCTCTTCTACCAACCTTTCCTTTTGCTATGTAATTGTTATTTTTGTAATATTGGCAGTATATGTGGATATAAAGCTTTCCATAGTGTTGGGAACCTATGCCGTGCTTGTGAATATCGCCCTAACGATAAGCAAGGCATTGAGAGCAGAATTGTCTGCAAAGGATATTACGGATACGGAAATTATGTTCGCATGTCTTATATTGACCGGAGTCTTTACGCTAATGGCACATTCCAAGATATCCAAGATAAATCGGGCAAATGTAGAAAGAGTAGGCAAAGAGAAGGAACATTCCGAGGAAGTTCTGGAAACAGTACTACAAGTGGCCGACTCTATGATAACCAATATTAACAGGGCGGTGGGCGAGACAGAACAACTGCAGAAATCCATTGAAGTCACTAAGATTGCTATGGAAGGGCTGGCAGGCGGCGCTAATGATGCGGTGGCGGCAATCCTGCAGCAACAGCGGAATACGGAAGAAATAAATAAGAGTATTAACGAGGTAGAAGAAGTTACCGATTCGATTATGACGAATATAAAGAGTGCGGAACAGAACCTCACCAGCGGACAAGAGGTAATGGCACATTTGGTTCAGCAGATGGACATATCGGAGACGGCAAGTCAGAAAGTGGCACAGGAGTTGGAGTTATTGCAAGAGTATGCTGACAAAATGCAAGGAATCATGGCACTAATCAGTAATGTAGCATCGCAGACGGGACTGCTCGCTCTGAATGCGAGCATTGAAGCAGCCAGAGCCGGAGAGGCAGGACGTGGATTTGCGGTAGTAGCCTCGGAAATATCCGGTTTGGCAGGGCAGACCAGCCATGCGACCGGAGACATCAATGATTTGATTGAAAATATTGCAAAAGCGCTCCGTGAAGTGACGGAATCCGTCGGAGGGTTTTTGGAAAGCAATAAGATACAAAACGAGTATGTTAGCGATACAGCAGGTAATTTCAAGAGGATACGGACGAGTACAGAGGATATCTTCGGGCAGATGGGTAGACTAAAGACTATGGTCAGCACGGTGTCCACTTCCAACAAGCTTATTATTGAAAGCATAGGGAATGTATCAGCGGTAACCGAAGAAGTAACGGCAGGAGCAAATGAAACCTATGAAGGGAGTAAATGGAATCTGGAAAGAGTTGCTACTTTGGCACAGGTTATGGAAGATCTTAGCAAGAATACGCAAGAGCTGAGGGCAATTGAGCGGAAGTAATTCAGCTTCATAGATATATAAAAGAGATGAAGAACAAAAATAGTTTTTCATCTCTTTTTCCATATATATATTACCATAAAAATGAACTTTTTTCAATTCTTGTATTTATACATATTTGGCGTAAAATGAGAAGTTACTTAAGGGGGTATTATTATGCGGGATAAGATGTATGAGATGATTGTGGCGGCAGGGCAGCAACATGAGTTGGAAAATGTAATCGCTTGTAATGAAAAGACGCAGAAGTTCGGAGTAGCCTTGACAGGGGAGGAGGCTCGGATGTTAGTACAGTGCAGATATGAGGTGCTGAAGAAACAGAGAAGGGTTGAATTCGGAGAAGGAATATTACCTCAGCTGATACAAGCCTTCTGCGATTCACAGTATATAGATCAGAATAACTATGCGGAAACGTTGGCGGATTTACAGGAAATATTTTATTTGTATAAAAACGAATCGGAAGACAATTTGACGGATGACGAATTAATCGCGGCGATGAAAGAATTGTACGAGGGAATTTGCTTCGGTTCTGTCGAATATCTTCAGGATACTTGTCTGGAAAGGTTTGCACATGCTATTCGTGCCGGTTATCGGGACTATGAAGGAAGCGGAGGAATCGGAGAATATGAGTATTTTTCGGAAGAACAGCGTTGGGACAGGGATTTGTACTTGGAAGTGCTGTATGAAGAGTTGAGTTAATGCTGCATGAGGAAAGAAGGAATGTATATGGAATATGAAATAGGCGAATTGTTCCCTATTGTTAAGCGGCTGACAGATAAGTATACGAGTAAGGAAAGTTCTTCTGTAACTTATGAAAAGGCGGAGCAGCTTATGGGAGCGGTTCTGTATTGTATACGGGAGCGGGATAAGAAGCTTCAAAACGCGGAAAACACAGAAAATATGAAAAACGCAGAAAAAGCAGGAAAAACGGAATTAGATGTAGTAGAAAATGCGAAGATTAGCGCTGTGGAAGCGTATAATGAAGGCTATCAATTAGTAATCCACAAGGCAGAACGGGCAAAAATGCTGTATGAAGAGATTATTGAGGATTTTGATTCTTATGGCAATCTTTGCTATTATGATACGATTGGAAAGGGAATGCCGGAATTCTTCGTGCATTACGATGCCAGATTTTTCCCGCAGAATCACATATTGACCTTGGACTATCCTTTATTAATAGACACTCCGTCTGATTTGTGCGGAATCGACTTAATTTACAGCTACCTGCGTGCTGTATGGATAGAGCAGCGCTTTCTCGGAGTGTTTCCGAGAAGCTATGTAATAGAAGCGCTGCGGGAATATCATAGATGCTATGAAGAATTGATTCTTAATATATGTTCTGTAGTTATACGGAATATTGTCGGACGGATGCTTGCCGAGGAGAAAGAAGTGCAAAAACTAAGCGTAGAGATGCTGGAAAATAAGATGATGGAGTTGTTGAAGACATTCATGAGACAAGAATATGTGAAGAGAGAGGATAAAGGATTTTGTGAGGTAGCGGAAAACTACTTAAGCCAAGATATGCATTCTTTTGCGGTGGAATATAAAAATATTTTGCACTGATATAAGAAAGGTGCATAAGATATCATTGAGAAAAGAAAAAATCAAACGACATATCGCATCTGTGGGGCAGTGATTTATTAGTGATTGTTCCATAGATGCTTTTTTATAGTAGAAAATAAGATGGGCCAAATAAAAAAATAAATTCTGCCTGAACCATAAAGATATTCTCTATGAGTTGTACCGTAGGAATTGATAACGAAGGCCGGGCAAAATAGTTTGATAAATGGTAGAAGGTAAGTTATAATATCGTTATATAAAGGAATCATGCAGAGGGAAAGACTTTGCCGGAGGGTTAGGATGATTCATGTACTAAAGGAAATGCTATTTCAAGATGTGAAGAGCGAAAATGAAACAAAAAAGGCTTCTGTTATATTGAGGTTAAACTCCATTGTTATGTGCATTTACTTCTTAGTTCTTTTATGCACATTCTTTATAACAGGAGATATTAAACCAATCGTATTATGTGTACCTTTGTTTTGCGCTTATGTTGCATCTTTTTATACGACATACTTGAATAGAACGAAAATGTCGGTTATATTTGTGCATGTTTTGATGGGATTTTGGATTATCGCTTTCATTAGAGGGTTTGGATGGGACTGCGGTGTACAGCACTTTGTATTTGTATTACTTGCTTTGAATTTTACCACGAGTTACAGTAAACTGTGTTGGAAGATTGCGATGGGTGCGGCTCTCTGTTTATTCAGACTCGCATTATATGCATACACATTACAATTTGAACCGCTTTATATGCTGGAAATGCGGACTTATGTTATATTTCAGATTGTCAATACTGTGTTTGTATTCGTCGCAACTATAACGATTTTGACTATTTTTACGGAAGATTCTCAAGAGATGGAGAAAAAGCTTGTCATGTATAATGAAAAGCTTCACAGATTGGCGGCAATAGATCCGCTTACAGGACTTTTAAACAGACGGAGTATGCTTGAATATTTGGGGAAAAAAGAAGCGGAGTGCAAAGAAGGAAAGAATGATAGCTTGTCGCTGGCGTTGGGAGATGTTGATTTCTTTAAAAGGATAAACGATACATACGGTCATGAGTGCGGAGACATCGTTTTACGCCGTCTGGCATCCATATTTGTAGAAAACATCGGCGATAAAGGAAGAATCTGCCGTTGGGGTGGGGAAGAATTTCTATTTGTATTTGACAATATCAATGGAGATGAGGCTTTGATTATTATGGAGGAACTTCAGAAAAAGATACGAGAGATGGAGGTACTCTATAAAGGAGAACCGATAAAGGTAACAATGACTTTCGGACTTGGGGAATTCGATTTCCAAATGGGCATGGATTATTCTATCAACGATGTGGATGTAAAGCTATATCAGGGAAAAACTTCGGGAAGAAATAAGATAGTATATTAAAATAAAGAAAAGGAAACAGGGAGAGAGAATGTTATTCAGATGTAAAAATTGTGGGGGCAATACTGTATTCAGCCCGTCAGTGGGGAAAATGTACTGCCCTCATTGTGATGGAATTGACAGTGAGGAAAAAGAAGACAAGGGAACGCAGACAGAATGTGTCAATTGCGGAGCCCCGCTGACCATAGGAGAATATAATTCTACTTGCCAGTGTGAGTATTGCGGAAGCTATATTATATTGAATGAAAGAGTAGACGGTAAGTATCGCCCCGATTTGGTATTACCCTTTAAAATCGATAAGAAAAGTGTTGTGGATATGCTTCGGGCCGAGTTTAAAAAGAGAATATTTACACCGGAAAGCTTTCTCTCGGAAGCCACTCTGAAAGATATGAAAGGAATTTACGTTCCGTTCTGGATGTATGATTACGCGGCAAGATATGAATATGAAGGAAAGGGAACTAAGGTCAGGGTGTGGACAACCGGAGACACGGAATATACTGAGACTTCATATTACCGCATCGAAAGAGATATGAATGTGGACTTTGACAAGATTCCCGTGGATGCGTCCATAGCGATGCAAAATGACGTTATGGATTTGATGGAGCCGTATGATTACCAACAGTTGGAGGGCTTTGCTGAAAAATATATGTCAGGCTTCTTCGGAGAGATATACAACGAAGATTCGGATACTTTGGAGGATAGAGCAAGGACAAAAGCAAATAAGGACATGGAAGATTTGCTTCAGGGAACGATTTCCGGATATACAACGGTAGTGCCGGAAAATAAAAATGTTACTATGAATAAGAAAGGGGTGCATTATACATTGCTCCCCGTATGGCACTATCTGTATAAATATAAGGATAAGGATTATGATTTTTATGTAAATGGTCAAACCGGCAAGATTATAGGTTCTACTCCTGTATCCAAGGCCAAAGTTCTCTCATATGGAGCTACGGTGTTTGTATTCGCATGGATGGCTTTGTCCTTTATCATAGGAATACTGGAGGTTATATAAGACAATGAAACAATATTTTCTCTATTTTAAATGGTTATTTGCTATAACGGCGCTGCTCGGATTGATATATGCAGGAACTCTTACGTTACATAGTGCGGCAAGGGCGGGTGAACGTGAGAATACGGAATGCCTTACGAGTGAGAGGGTATTTGATTATGGTAATGTGCTTTCAGACAAAGAAGAAAACAAGTTGAGGGAATTAATTGCCAAAAGGGAAAAACAGACAGGATGCGACATTGTTATCGTTACGCTGAATGAATCGTTGAAGGAATATGCGAGAGATAGAGAACCGGATGTCTCCTATGAGGAGTTTGTAAGAGTATATGCCGAGGAATTTTATGACGAGAACAAATTCGGATACGATAAACCGATAGGCGACGGGGTCCTTCTGGTAGATAATTGGTTTCGGGAAGATAACGGAAAAATATATACATGGTTATGCACGGTCGGAAAAGCTGATGAAAAGTATGGAAGTGCTCTTGTTGACCATTTGCTCGACAACGTATATCGATATGTGGAGAAGAATCCTTATAAAGCATATAAAACGTATGTGAATGAAGTGTATCACGATATGACCGGTACGGGTGAAATTACAGCATTTTTGCCTTATTGGCTCCCTTTTGTTTTATCCGTTGTCATAGCTCTTATCTTTATAGCGGTGCATTGGAGCTATAAAAAAGGAAAGAAGACGACCTTGGCTACCACCTATGTAAGCGGCGGTGAGCCCGGAATGAACAGAAAAGAAGATACTCTTATCAACAAAGTAGTGACGAAAAGACACATTGAAAGAAGCAGCGAAAGCGGAGGAGGTATAGGAAGCGGTGGAAGCTCAGGAGGCGGAGGCCATCACGGAGGCGGAGGCCACAGCCGTTAATTGCCGGCCAAGAAAGCTTTCTGCTCAAAAGCGGATACGTAACAATAACATAAAAAACAACCCACATGACGGTATGGGTTGTTTTTTATGTTATATAATATTATTCTGGTTTATATCTAAAAATTAAGCCATCTTATTAACAGCATGTGCCAGACGAGATACTTTTCTAGAAGCGGTATTCTTATGATATACGCCTTTAGTAGTAGCTTTATCGATCGCTGAAGTAGCTGCTAATAATGCAACAGAAGCAGCAGATTTATCATTTGCTTCGATTGCGGCATTCACTTTCTTTACAGCTGTTTTAACACCGGATTTAATAGCTTTGTTTCTGTCAGCTTTTGCGTTGTTAACTAAAATTCTTTTTTTAGCAGATTTGATGTTAGCCAAGACTCACACCTCCTATTTGTTCTCAATCAATCAATTTTTATAAAAGGTTTCATTAAATCCGGACACGGACGTTTTAATGAAACATGCGTATATTATTGTAAGTTAAGAGTTTGAAGATGTCAATACATAATTCGCCTGATTTTGTAAAAAATACAGGGTAGAGAAGTTTTTTGCAGCAAAAAGCTTTACCTGCATAAATTAAACAAAGAAAAGGATTTGGGAGCGGACAGATGAGTTGTTTTCAAGTAAGAACGGATTTGGCTCTGGAAGCCAGAGAAAGTATAGGGGAAGCGGAAGAAGAAATCAGAGGTGTCAGTGTAGAGGAAATCTATGATGAGAAAAACGAAATAAGAGTTACCAGAGTAGTCATCGACACGAAAAACGGAGCAAAAGCAATGGGAAAACCTATAGGCGTTTATACTACATTGGAAGCTCCCAGAATGGTAGAACCGGATGAGAATTATCATCAGGAAATTTCTTCTGCTCTTGCAAAAGAGCTTAAGGATATTATGCCGGAAGCGGAGAAAGAGAAGTCGGTCTTGATTGTAGGATTGGGGAACAGAGATGTAACTGCGGATGCCTTGGGACCGAATGTGGCGGACAATTTATTTATTACACGACATGTAGTGATGGAATACGGCAAGGCGGCATATAACAAAGCCAAGATGCATATGGTGAGCAGCATCATACCGGGTGTTATGGCAAAGACGGGTATGGAAAGCGCGGAAATTATTAAAGGAGTTATCGACCAGACGAAGCCGGATTTGGTAATTGTCGTGGACGCTCTTGCCGCACGTTCTACCAAAAGGTTGAACCGGACAATACAGATAACGAATACAGGCATCCATCCGGGATCGGGAGTGGGTAACCATAGGAATGCACTGACGGAAGAAAGTCTGCAGGTTCCTGTTATTGCGATTGGCGTTCCTACGGTTGTAGACGCGGCAACCATAGTAAACGATGCTGTATCGGGAGAAATAGAGTTAAACCTGGCGGAGCTCAATAATATGTATGTGACAAGTAAGGATGTAGATTATCAGATTAAGCAGATAAGCCATGTTATTTGCGACGCGATTAATGAGGCGTTGGAATTATAGATTGTTTTCCGGCATATAATTGCCTAGTACAATTTTGCAGCACAAAGTTGTACTGACAGAAGGGGTGAAGCGATTGTATTCCGGAAACAGGGGCAGTAATTGGAATAGAAGAAATAAGTTTAAACAAAAAATAGTGGCAGGCTGTGCGGTAATCCTAATCGTGACGACTTTCTTATGCGCTGTTTATTCCGCTTTTTCGGATAAAGAAACGAAAAAGGATTGGGGTGTACAGGAAAAGATGATCGATTGGCTGAGAAGTCAGATGTTGGAAACCTATATGCCTGTTTTTGCTTTTATGGAAGAGGAGACAGGCATTGGCAGCTCCAACAATTTAGTAAAGCGGCTTATTGCGTCACAGATTCCTATCTACGGATATAGTGAAGAGCAAGCAAAAGAGTATGTGAGCATCGAGGATGAAGATACTTATGATTTGCTCATCCGCCAGGAAGGCTCGGACGAAGAAAGAAAAGAGCTTGAAGGCGGCTCTCTGGAGTACGAAGATGATGCGCTCCACATCGATGGAGATCTGGAACGAGCAATGCGGGAAGAAAATAGTCTACATAACAACGAAGATGAAAAATCAGGGGAGGAAAGCGGGAAAGAAAAAGATGAGAAGGAAGATAAAACGGAGCAGAATGTCTTTGTACGAGCAGAAGCCAAAAGTTATGAATACGATTGGAGTTCCCTTACGGAGTATGAAGATATTGTAAAAGCTTTTTATGCAATAGATAAAACAACGTCTATTACGGATAGCAGGTTGAATCTGGATAATCTCCTGGGGAAAGATATGACGATCAAGACATCCGCGGAAAATCCGCAGATATTAATTTATCATACACATTCACAGGAAGCTTTTGCGGATTCCGTACCGGGAGATGAATCTATGACCGTTGTGGGGGCAGGGGATAGGCTGGCTCAGATTTTACGCGAAGAATATGGGTTTAATGTGCTCCATCACACCGGAAAATATGATACAGAATCGAGAGACTACGCTTATTCCAATGCACTTCCCGCTATTGAGCAGGTGCTTGCGGAAAATCCTACAATAGAAGTAGCCATTGATCTTCACAGAGATGCCATGCCCGAAGGCAAGAAACTGGTCATTGATTTACAGGGAAGACCCACCGCACAGTTTATGTTTTTTAACGGGCTGAGCAGGACGAGGCAGAAAGGAGACATTTCTTATCTGGAAAATCCGTATATTGACGATAACCTTGCTTTTTCCTTTCAGGCACAGGTGGCGAGCAATGAATATTATCCCGGCATTGCGCGCCGAATCTATTTGAAGGCGTATAGATACAATATGCACCTTAGGCCCAAATCCCTTTTGGTAGAAATGGGAGCGCAGACAAATACGGTAGAAGAAATTATGAATGCTTGTGACCCGCTGGCACATGTAATTGCCATCGTGCTGGGATATGAAAAATGAGCTGAGAACAAATAAGTACATCGCTAGACAATAATCCCTTGCTTATGATATACTTATTCGGATTATAAACCGGATGATGAACACAACGGAGGAAACAGATGTCAGGCATAGATCAAAGCAAAATTAGGAATTTTTGTATTGTGGCTCATATCGACCATGGAAAATCTACTTTGGCGGATCGCATTATAGAGAAAACGGGACTTTTAACGAGCCGCGAGATGCAGGCACAGGTTCTGGATAATATGGAACTGGAGAGAGAGCGCGGGATAACCATAAAAGCTCAGACGGTGCGCATCATATATAAAGCGCAGGACGGTGAGGAGTATATTTTTAATTTAATCGATACACCGGGACATGTGGACTTTAACTACGAGGTCAGCCGAAGCCTTGCGGCTTGTGACGGGGCGATTCTCGTTGTGGACGCGGCGCAGGGCATTGAGGCGCAGACACTCGCTAACGTATACTTGGCGTTGGATCATAATTTGGATGTTTTTCCTGTCATCAATAAGATTGATTTGCCCAGCGCAGACCCGCAGCGTGTAAAGGATGAAATAGAGGATATTATCGGAATTGAGGCGCAGGATGCGCCGCTTATATCCGCCAAGAACGGAATAGGAATTGAAGAGGTGTTGGAAGCGGTTGTACAGAAAATACCGGCTCCTTCGGGGAACCCGGACAACCCGCTTAAGGCTCTTATATTCGACTCGCTTTATGATTCTTATAAAGGCGTCATCATTTTCTGCCGCATCAAAGAAGGCAGGGTAAGGAAAGGAACGCAGATTATGATGATGGCTACAGGAGCTAAGGCCGAGGTAGTGGAAGTCGGTTATTTTGGTCCGGGGCAGTTTATTCCGTGCGAGGAGTTATCTGCCGGTATGGTAGGTTATATTACCGCCTCCATCAAAAATGTAAAGGATACAACGGTAGGAGATACTGTGACGGATGTAAAAAACCCGTGTGCGGAGCCTTTGCCGGGTTATAAAAAAGTAAACTCCATGGTTTACTGCGGCATGTATCCGGCGGATGGAGCCAAATATCCGGATTTAAGAGATGCTTTGGAAAAGCTTCAATTAAACGATGCCTCCCTGCACTATGAACCGGAAACATCAGTGGCTCTGGGATTCGGTTTCCGCTGCGGCTTCTTGGGACTTTTGCATCTTGAGATTATTCAGGAACGCTTGGAGCGAGAATATAATCTGGATTTGGTAACGACGGCACCGAGCGTTATTTATAAAGTGCATAAGAATAACGGAGAGATTATTGAACTGACCAACCCTTCCAATCTGCCCGATCCTACAGAAATCGACTATATGGAAGAACCGGTAGTGAGCGCGGAAATCATGGTAACAACAGAGTTTATAGGTTCAATTATGGAACTTTGTCAGGAACGCAGAGGGCGCTATCTGGGAATGGAATATATGGAGGAGACAAGGGCGCTCCTCAAATATGAATTACCATTAAATGAAATCATATATGATTTTTTTGATGCGCTGAAATCTCGTTCCAGAGGTTATGCTTCTTTCGATTATGATTTAAAAGGCTATGAGGAATCCAGACTGGTAAAGCTGGACATTTTGATTAACCATGAGGAAGTGGATGCACTGTCCTTTATCGTCCATGCCGACAGCGCTTACGAGCGCGGGCGCAAGATGTGTGAGAAACTGAAAGAAGAAATACCGAGACATCTGTTCGAGATACCGATTCAAGCGGCAGTGGGCGGTAAGATTATTGCCAGAGAGACGGTAAAGGCTATGCGCAAGGATGTGCTGGCAAAATGCTACGGCGGCGATATTACTCGTAAAAAGAAGCTGCTCGAAAAGCAGAAAGAGGGAAAGAAACGTATGCGCCAGATAGGCAGTGTGGAAATTCCGCAGAAGGCTTTTATGAGTGTGCTTAAATTGGATGATAAATAAATGTTAAGCGTATATATTCACATTCCTTTTTGCATAAGAAAATGTCTCTATTGCGATTTTTTATCTTTTCCGGCGGAGGAATCGACAATAGAGGCCTATGTAGAGCCATTGCTTGAAGAAATAGAGACCGAATCTCCGAAGTATGCTGCATATCGTGTGGATACTGTTTTTTTCGGCGGAGGGACGCCATCCGTTCTGAAAGCAGGTCATATAGAACATATTTTGAGCAAACTGAGGAACTGCTATAAATTTACCGAAGATCCCGAAATAACGATAGAAGTAAATCCGGGAACGGCGGATAGGCAGAAGTTTGAAAAATATAAAAATGCCGGAGTAAACCGTATCAGCATCGGAACTCAATCGGTGCACGATAAAGAACTGAAAGTATTGGGCAGAATACACAATGCGTCCGAGTTCTTTGAGACCTATCGCATGGTGAGGGAAGCGGGCTTTGATAACGTGAATGTGGATTTGATGTCGGCGCTTCCGGGGCAGAAGGCGGAAGAATACGGAGCTACACTGCGGACAGTCATGGATCTTAAGCCTGAACATATCTCGGCTTACAGCCTTATTATTGAAGAAGGAACTCCCTTTTTTGACATGTACGGAACAGATTGCAGTGGCACCGAACAGTCGCTTTGTCTTCCTACGGAAGAGGAAGAACGTTTGATGTACGAGGAGACCGGCAAGGTATTGTCTAAAGAAGGATATTATCGTTATGAGATTTCTAATTATTCATTAAAGGGCAAAGAGTGCCGGCACAATATTGCATACTGGAAGAGATACAATTATGTGGGATTCGGCTTAGGGGCGGCGTCCATGGTGGAGAATGTCCGTTGGAGAAATACGGCAGAACTACAGGAATATTTAAATGCTTTCCGAGAGCTTAAGCCAAATGGAAAGGCACTGAAGAATATAAAAGAAGAAATACAGCATCTGAATCTTAACGAACAGATGGAAGAATTCATGTTCTTGGGACTTCGTTTGACGGAGGGCGTAAGCAGAGCGGAGTTCTTGAAAATGTTTTGTATAGACATGGAAGAAGTGTATGGAACGGTCTTAAAAGAGCTGAGTGAAAAGGGGCTGATAGAGTGTTCGGAAAGGATAAAGCTGACTCAGTATGGACGGGATGTAAGCAATTATGTAATGTCACATTTTCTCTTTTAATTTATTTGCTATTTTTTTCAATAATTTGTATAATAGAGTTAATTTAAATGGAAAGGCACTAGAAGGGCAGTGAGGTCATAGAATATAATAAATTGACTTCGGGGGCGCTTTTTGAAAAGTTTCCAAAAACCTTTAACAGCAGAAGAAGAAGCCCGCTATATTCAGATCCTGCAAAAGGGGAGCAGTGAGAAAGCCCGAGAAGCAAGGGAGATTCTAATTGAACGCAATTTGCGCCTGGTGGCCCACATTGCTAAGAAGTATCAGAATGTGGATGAAGATATGGAAGATTTGATTTCCATAGGCACCATAGGGCTTATCAAAGCGGTAGCCTCTTTTGATGCCAGTAAGGGAAAACTCAGCACATACGCTTCACGATGTATTGATAACGAACTGTTAATGTTAATCCGTTCCAAGCGAAAAACATCCAAAGAAGTATCCCTGTATGAGCCGATTGGCACGGATAAAGAAGGGAATGAAATAAATTTACTCGATATTATTGAGACTGAACAGATAGACGTGATAGACAAAATGGAGCTGTGCAACGATCTGAAAAGGTTGGCGCGCTTATTGGAAAAGTTAGAAGGCAGAGAAAAAGAGATTATTTATTTAAGATATGGTCTTGAAACAGGAAAAGAAGTTACTCAAAGAGAGATAGGAGAACGTCTTGGAATTTCCAGAAGCTATGTGTCGCGTATTGAAAAAAGGGCTCTTAATAAGTTAAAAAGAGGATTTGAAAGGGAGTTTTAACCGTCAGATAAGGGGGGGGAAGTATGTTTTTTGTTAAAACAGAAAAATTGAAAAAGGGAATGAGGTTGGCAAGGCCGATTTACAATAAAGATGGTGTTTTGCTTTATGAACGCAATTCTAAACTAACTGCTCAAGGTATTCAAAGTATTAATGCCTTTGGATTGCTCGGCCTGTTTGTTTTGGAACCTGCAGAACCCGTACCGCCTATGACACAGGAAGATATTTTATTCGAACGCTTTCAGACGATGACTATTTTTGCTTTGAGCGAAGAGCTGAATAAATTAAAGGACAGCAAACGAGGCCCAAAGCTTCAGGTAATAGTGAATAATATATTAAAACGCTATGGCCATTTGGATAAAAGGATTAATTTTATCCAGAATCTGAGAAGTAAAGAGGATCATGTATACAAACATGCGTTGAATACGGCCATCCTTTGTGCAATGATAACCCACGTGCTGAATATGAAGCTGGAAGAACAGAAAGATACAATTATGGCATCCTTGGTGCATGATGTAGGGATTCTTTCGCTGCCTCAGGCGATTGCGGATAAAGAAGAATATACGGAAGCGGAAATGGATGTGGTCGCTACTTACAAAGCGGCCGGTTTTGAACTGATAGGTAAGGTTTTTTCCGCGGAACCCAATATTAAGCGAATTTGTGTGCAGACACAAAGGGCATTGGACAATTTTAATAACGGCACAGAGGATGGAAATCTCAAGCTGGTGGCGGGAGCAAAGGTATTGATTGTAGCAGAGACTTACGATACGATGACGGCAATGCATTTGAATGGGGTTCCGGTGTCGGAGGTTACGGCACTCAAGTATTTACTGAGTCACCCGGAGATTTTTGAACCGGAGATTGTAGACGCACTTATTCAATCCGTAAATATTTTGGTACCCGGAGTGAGTGTAGAGTTAAATACCGGCGATAAAGCAATAGTTATCAGAAGTAATGATGAGAATGTACTTCGTCCGACAGTATTAGGCTTTAGAGATAATAATATTATGGATTTAGCCGAGAAGGCTTGCAGTGACCTTGAAGTAGTGGATATAATGAAGACGATGGATAATCGTTGCATTATCGACACGAAGACATTGCGCGAGCATGGTATTCATGTGAAGGATCAGGAAGAGGCGGAGATGCGCGTAGGAATTGCGGAAGAGGGTGCTGAAGTAACAGAATACATTCCCGGACAATTCTTATAACATTGAGAAAATTTTATATTCAGAAATAACGATTCTATTTACATAAGATTTTGTTGATTTATTTATACTTCCTGCGGCCGGTATTTTTGCCGGACGTAGGAAATGGCATATCTTTATTATTTTTTTCAATAGGGGTTTCCCCCGAGATTCCATTTTAAGAAAAAAGCGATTGTTACAGGCAGATTGTATTGATTGCACATGAAAACAAAGCATTTTTGAGCTTTGAAAATGCTTTGTTTTAGAACTATAAAATAAATCAGAGGATAAGGAGGATGTGATAATACATATGTTTAGTACAATTATATCGGGAGCAATCTGCGGCATGAATGTCATGCTAGTCCATGTGGAGGTGGACATGGCACAGGGCTTGCCCGGATTCATGATGGTCGGTTATTTGAGCGGCGAAGTAAAAGAGGCGGGAGAGAGGGTGCGGGTTGCGCTCAAGAATTCAGGCATCTCCATACCACCCATGCGCATTACGGTCAACTTGTCTCCGGCAGATATAAGAAAAGAAGGAACGGCTTTTGATCTCCCAGTAGCGGTGGGCATGCTGTTGTCGCTAGGCTACATAGAAAATGAGGCGGTATCTGATATTATGATTGCCGGCGAACTAAGCCTGGACGGTAAAGTAAATCCTATAAAGGGAGTTCTCCCCTTGGTTAGAAAGGCGAAGGAGACGGGAATGAAGAGGTGCCTGGTACCTGAAGAAAACAGAAATGAAGGAGCAGTAATATCCGGAGTAGAAGTGATAGGAGCTGCAACCTTAAAAGAGGCGCTTTGTTATTTAAAAGGAGAACAAGAAGAAAAAGCTCCTAAGAAAAAGCCGGCAGGCAATAAAACAAAAAAGCGGGAAAAGGCACCTGATTTTTCGGAAATAGGAGGACAGACGGCTGCGAAACGAGCGGTAGAAATTGCAGCGGCGGGATTTCATAATCTGCTGCTTATCGGACCGCCGGGTTCTGGGAAGACAATGATAGCCAAGAGGATTCCGGGTATTTTGCCGCCGCTTACGATGGATGAGCGCCTCGAAGTTTCTTCGCTCTACAGTATATCGGGACTCTTGGGCAGTGAGGAAACGTTTATTACCAGAAGACCGTTTATGAGTCCTCACCACACTGCAACAGCGAGAACACTTGTAGGCGGAGGACGGATTCCCAGACCCGGAATCGCCAGTCTGGCACATAAGGGAGTGTTGTTTCTGGATGAGATGCCGGAATTCGGACAGCATGTGTTGGACATGCTGAGACAGCCGCTGGAGGACAAAAGGATAAATATTGCCAGAATCGGAGGCAATTATACCTATCCGGCAGACTTTATGCTTGTCGGTGCCATGAACCCGTGTCCTTGCGGCTATTATCCGGATATGAACAGATGCCGCTGCAGTCTAACGGATATAAAGAAATACCAAAGTCATATATCAGGGCCGATATTAGACAGAATTGACATGTGTACGGAGGTATCGCAGGTTGCCATGAAGGAATTGACCCAAAAGATTAAAGGGGAGACCAGTGCGTCCATACGCAAAAGGGTCATTAAGGCAAGGAAGAGGCAGGAAGACAGGTATGGTGGAAAAGGATACGGATATGAATGCAATGCGGGACTGACGGTAAAGGACATACGGAAATTTTGCGGGTTGGATGAAAAAGAATTAAAACTGATGGAGCGGGCGTTTGCAACATTACAGCTTAGTGCCCGAGGGTACTATCGAATCTTGCGCGTGGCGCGTACAATTGCCGATTTGGATGAGAGTGAGAAGATAAAAGAAATACACTTGGCGGAAGCACTCAGCTACCGCATGGAAGGAAATAAATATTGGGAGAGGTAGATAAAAATGAACTATAGTACGGATGCGGCATATGCTTACTGGTTGGCCAATGTACCGGGAATAGGGAACCGTATTAAGCGAAAACTGACAGATTATGCGGAAACTGCGCAGGCGGTATATGAGATGCCTGAAAAAGAACTGAAGAAGTTACTACCCGGGAACAAAGCAAAGAAAATAGAAGAGGCAAGAAAAGGCCGGAATGTGATGGCGGAATATGAGAGATTTAAAACGCGCGGAATAAATTTTGTTTGTCTGCTGCAGTCAACTTATCCCAAAAGGCTGGCAGTAATAGAGGACGCGCCGTTTGCTGTATACTATTATGGAAATATGCCTTCGCAAACAGCTCCTTCGGTAGCGGTAATAGGAGCGAGACAATGTTCGGAATATGGAAGATATATGGCGAAGCTGTGCGGCAGCCAACTGGCGCAGGAGGGGGTGGAAGTTATCAGCGGGATGGCGAGGGGAATCGATGGAATCGGACAAAGTGCGGCATTGGCTGAGGGAGGAAAGACTTATGGGGTTCTGGGATGCGGCGTGGATATCTGTTATCCTGAAGAAAACAGAGAGATATACGAACGGATGAAAACACAAGGTGGGATTCTTTCGGAATATCCACCCGGCATGAGCCCCAGTCCTCAGCTTTTCCCACCCAGAAATAGAATTATCAGCGGGCTTTCGGATGTGGTTGTCATCATTGAAGCGAAGGAGAAAAGCGGAACATTAATTACTGCGGATATGGCTTTGGAGCAGGGGAAAGAAGTATATGTAATCCCCGGAAGAACTACGGATAGCCTTAGCGAAGGCTGTAACCGTCTGATAAAACAAGGAGCGGGTATTCTTCTTTCCATTCCGGAGATGCTGGAGGAAACGGGATTGAGAAAAAGGAATGAGAAACAGCGAATAGTTATGGAAAATGGACAAAAAAAGGAGACAGGTCTTATGAATTATCTGGATTTTTATCCCAAAAGTATAGAACAGCTTCAAGATGAGTCAGGTATGGAATACAGGGAAATTTTATGCCAGCTCATGAGTTTGTGTATGGAAAATAAGGCAAGACAGGTTTCGGCAGGGCATTACCAACGAATAGAAAAAATATAGATTACAAAAAATAAGGATATGTTTGAGAATGTAAAGGGACAAAAAGTTAGCTGGTGCATATAAGATAAATGAATAAATTTTCTAAATTTTTCATAATATTACTTGCAAGCGCTGAAAATTTATTGTATAGTGTTGCAAGTTGCAGACTGGCGGGTAATTTTAACATGTGCCTGATGCTTTATATATACTTTATATATAGAAGAAGTTATGATTTGATGAGAGTTGGGTCATGGAACGAAGGCTCGTGATATAGCAAATGAACAGGGGAAGGAATATGGCCAAATATTTAGTGATTGTAGAATCACCTGCTAAAGTAAAAACGATTAAGAAATTTTTAGGACCTAATTATGAAGTTGTTGCCAGCAACGGACACGTGCGAGACATGCCTAAGAGTCAGTTGGGAATTGATATAGAGAACGATTATGAACCGAAGTATATTACGATCAGAGGGAAAGGAGATATTCTTGCAAATCTTCGCAAAGAAGTAAAAAAAGCGGAGAAAATATATCTGGCAACTGACCCCGACCGTGAGGGAGAAGCTATTTCCTGGCATCTGACGAAGGCGTTGAAGTTAGAAGATAAGAAAGTGTATCGTATTACGTTCAATGAGATTACAAAAAATGCGGTAAAGGAATCTCTCAAAAATGCACGGAAAGTAAATATGGATTTGGTCGATGCGCAGCAGGCCAGAAGAGTGTTGGATAGAATGGTGGGCTATCGTATCTCTCCTGTGTTGTGGGCGAAAGTGAAAAGAGGGCTCAGCGCGGGACGCGTGCAATCGGTAGCTCTGCGCATTATTTGTGACAGAGAAGATGAAATCAATGCGTTTATTCCGGAGGAATACTGGACGTTAGATGCACTTTTGCACATACCGGGCGAGAAGAAGCCTTTGGTGGCAAAATATTACGGTACATCCGAAGGAAAAGCGAATATTTCCTCGGAAGAGGAACTGAAAGATATATTAAAGGCACTGGAAGGTGCCGAGTATAAAGTTGCGGAAGTAAAAAAAGGAGAACGCGTCAAAAAGGCTCCTTTGCCGTTTACGACTTCCACCTTACAGCAGGAAGCGAGTAAGGTGCTCAATTTTTCCACACAAAAAACGATGCGGCTCGCTCAGCAGTTATATGAAGGTATCGATATAAAAGGAAACGGCACGGTAGGTATCATTACGTATCTTCGTACGGATTCGACGAGAGTTTCGGAAGAAGCGGAGAGACAGGCAAAGGAATATATAGATAAGACCTACGGCAGTGAATATGCGGCGGTGTCGGCTAATGAAAAGAAAGCATCACAGAAGATTCAGGATGCCCATGAAGCAATCAGGCCTACGGATATAGAGAGAACTCCTTTTGAATTGAAAGATTCTCTGTCCAGAGACCAGTTTCGACTTTACCAGCTCATATGGAAAAGATTTGTAGCCAGCCGCATGAATCCGGCTAAGTACGAGACTACTTCCGTGAAAATTGACGGTAACGGACATCGTTTTACCGTAGCTGCTTCAAAAATCATTTTTGATGGTTTCATGAGCGTTTATACGGAGGAGGAAGAAAAAGAAGATAATAATATACTTGTAAAAGGCATTGATAAAAATACAAAACTCGAATTCAAAGCATTTGAGCATAAGCAGCATTTTACACAACCGGCTCCTCACTATACGGAAGCATCTCTGGTGCGCGCTTTGGAGGAGCTGGGCATAGGCCGTCCCAGTACTTATGCGCCTACTATAACGACCATTCTGGCAAGGCGGTATGTGGTAAAAGAAAATAAGAACTTGTATGTGACGGAACTCGGAGAAGTAGTGAACAATATGATGAAGGAAGCGTTTCCGAGCATTGTCGATGTGAATTTTACCGCGAATATGGAAGTCCTTTTGGATGGAGTGGAAGCGGGAACAGTGAATTGGAAAACCCTCATCGCCAATTTCTATCCTGATTTGGATGAAGCAGTGCAAAAAGCAGAGAAAGAGCTGGAGCATGTACGGATTGCCGATGAAGTGTCGGATGAGGTGTGCGATGTCTGCGGACGACAGATGGTGATTAAGTACGGACCTCACGGCCGGTTTCTGGCTTGTCCGGGATTCCCTGAATGCCGTAATACGAAGCCCTACTTGGAAAAGATAGGAATCGAGTGTCCGAGGTGCGGTAAGGACATTGTACTTAAAAAAACAAAAAAAGGAAGGAAATATTACGGCTGCGTAGGTAACCCGGAATGTGACTTCATGGTATGGCAGAAGCCTTCTGGGGAAAAATGCCCGAAATGCGGAGCCCTTATGCTCGAAAAGGGAAATAAACTGGTGTGTTCGGATGAAGCTTGCGGCCATGTTATGAACAAGCCCAACAATCCACAAACTGGAAATTGAATATAAAAAATCTGAAATTGTTTTAAAATTCGACAAATTTTTGATTAATTCCCCTCGGAATCGTTGATATTACGAAAACGTTGTGATACAATTATTGTATTATCAACAATTCTGGGGGGATTTTTATGTGGAGAACTATCTCCTTAGGAATGAAGGTATTTGTCGAATACGAAAGGAAAAATGGAGGTAGGGGAATGAGCAGTGTTCAATTATTGGACAAAACCAGAAAGATAGGAAAGCTATTACATAACAATAATTCAAGTAAAGTGGTCTTTAACGACATATGCAGCGTATTATGCGAGATATTGTATTCCAATGTTCTCGTAATTAGTAAAAAAGGAAAAGTATTGGGAGTCGGAGCTGCCTCGGGGGTGGATTCCATTAATGAACTGATTGTTGACCAGGTGGGCGGATTTATCGATTCTATGCTGAATGAGAGAATGCTGGCTGTTTTATCGACAAAAGAAAATGTAAATCTCGAGACTCTCGGATTTGAAAATATTGATGTGAAGAAGATTCGGGCAATTATTACGCCGATTGATATTGCAGGGGAGCGGTTGGGCACTCTGTTTATTTATAAATGCAATGAGCAGTATGATATCGATGATATTATTTTGTGCGAATACGGAACTACGGTGGTCGGGCTGGAGATGCTTCGTGCCGTAAACGAAGAAAGTGCCGAAGAAGGTCGGAAGCTCGCAGTAGTGCACTCTGCTATCAGCACCCTTTCGTTTTCAGAATTGGAAGCAATCACCCATATATTCGACGAGCTTGGCGGGACGGAAGGAATATTGGTGGCGAGTAAAATAGCGGATAGGGTAGGAATTACCAGGTCGGTAATCGTTAATGCCCTTAGAAAGTTTGAAAGTGCAGGGGTCATTGAGTCCAGATCCTCGGGAATGAAAGGTACGTACATTAAAGTCCTTAATGATGTAGTGTTTGACGAAATTCAGAAAATAAAAAAAGAAAATAGAAAATAATGGAAAAGTATTGAATGCGTAAGAAAATTATAAGGAATTATAAGGATTTATTGAAATTTTCATAAGTCCTTTTTTGTCCTTTTTTGTCATTTTTAATAAAAAAATCTTGTGTTTTTTTATAAATAATTTATAATATAGATTAGTAGATTAAAAAAGCTATATTTTGGGGGTAGGCTAAAGTATTTGGATTATGTTATCCAAGATATAGTCGGGGAAGAGATTACAAAGGAGAAATGTATGATTAACAGCAGTGCATTTGATTATATCAATGTATTAGATAAAGCGGCGGATGCGGCATGGATTCGCAATGATGTAATTGCTAATAATATAGCGAATGCTTCCACTCCGGGATACAAAAGGCAGGATGTAGAATTTGAAGCGGAACTGAAAAGAGCCTTGAAGCATTCCAAATATACTACTATGGATGATAAAGTGGGAGACCTTAAAATTAATAAGCTGAATCCTCGTACTTATACGGATTCGGCTGGTTTTTCTTATCGCCTCGATGGTAACAATGTGGACATCGAGACGGAAAATGTGACGCTTGCGGCAAATCAACTGAGATATAACGGTTTGATTGACAGTATGACTCAGGAATTAAAAAATCTTCAAATAGTTATCAAATAAGGGATTGGGGGAAGTAATAAGTGAGTAATCTTTTTTCGTCATTCAACATTAATTCATCCGGAATGACTGCGCAGAGATACCGTATGGATATTATTTCGCAGAATCTTGCGAATGCCAATACGACGCGTACGGAGGATGGAACACCATACCGCAGAAAGGTAGTTACTTTCGCGGAAAAGAATTCACAGACGCCTTTCAGCAGAGTCTTGAATACCGCCACGGACAGATATTCGGGAACCGGAGTAAAGGTGAACGGAGTCTATGAAGATACTTGGACCGATATGGTAAAGTCTTATGACCCGTCGCATCCCGATGCGGATGAAGACGGATATGTATCGTATCCAAACGTTAACATTATTACGGAAATGACAAATATGATTGATGCAAGTCGCGCGTATGAAGCGAATGCTACAGCTTTTAATGCAAGTAAGTCCATGGCCTTGAAGGGGTTGGAAATGGGCAAGAATTAATAATGAATGATAATTAGGGTCTGGAAATAAAAGTCTTTAAAATGGAGGGAAGCAATGGATATTACATCCTTATATAACGTGACATCGGGGGCCATAAAGCAGGCGGCGGAAAGCAGCGTGATAGGAAGAGGTGCGTCTGAAAACACAGGTATTTCTTTCGACAGTATTTTGAATAAAGCAATGGAGAATATTAACACCACAAACAGTTATTTGTCGGATGCAGAAAACGAGGAAATCAGGTGGGCTCTGGGTGAAACCCAGAATACACATGATCTCACGATAGCTCTTGGTAAGGCTTCTACCGCATTGCAGTATACGGTGGCGGTTCGTGATAAGTTGTTAGATGCTTACAAAGAGATTATGCAAATTCAAATCTAAAAGATCTGATAGAATCACATCAGATAAGGAGACATAAACATGGCAGATAAAGTGAAAGAACTTTTAAATAAGGTTCTTGAGTGGTGGAATAAATTTACCGCAAAACAAAAAACAATTATTATTTCGGCTACGGCCGGAGTTATTCTGATTATAACAATTATAGCAGCGGTTCTTACGAGACCTCAATATGTGTTACTGCTTAATTGTGAGACTACAAAGGAAGCGGCAGAAGTAACGGAACTATTGGAAAGCAACAGCATAGGTTATCAGGTGTCTGATGACGGGTATAAAATTGAAGTTTTGAAATCCCAGCAGTCGGATGCCAATCTTTTGCTCGGTGCTAATGATATACAATCTGCAGCATATAGCATTGATAATGTAACAAACGGCGGTTTCAGTACGACTGAATCCGATAAGCAGAAAAAATACCAGCTTTATATGGAGACGAGGCTGGAAAAAGAATTTATAGAGAAGTTCTCTGCAATTAAAAGCGCGAGTGTGGAATTGTCCATACCTGAGAATGACGGTACGCTTATTTCTACCGAAGAAGAGGCGTTTGCCAGCATTTTGCTGGAACTCGACGGAGAATTTACGACGGATAATGCGGCGTATCTGGCGAGGGCGGTTGCGACGGCTATAGGGAATACGACGACTAACAATGTCGTTATTCTCGATACGGAAGGCAATATGCTGTTTTCGGGAGATGATAATTATACCACTTCGGGTTTGGCGAATTCTCAGCTCAATGTGAAGACGCAGGCGGAGAGCCTTGTAAAAAATGAAGTGAAAAGAGTGTTGCTTGGGACCAACGAGTTTGATAATATCGAGGTCGCAAGTAATTTAGTGTTGGATTTTTCGACGACGGATACGACGGAACATACCTACACTCCCGCAGAAGGGCAGACGCAGGGAGTGCTGAGTCATGAAGATATCTACAGCTCGGATTCCACTAATTCCAATGGCGGCGTTCCGGGAACGGATTCCAATGACCAGACGACTTACGTGATTCAAGACAATGCTAACAGCAGTTCTACCGTTACGGAGGAGTCCAGAGATTACCTTCCTAATGAGAAGATTACGAATGCGAGTACCCCTGCGGGCCGCATCAACTATGATGAATCTTCCGTTTCCGTTACGGCAATTACTTACGAAGTGGTACGTGAAGAAGATGCTAAAAGACAGGGACTGCTTGACGGGATCACATGGGATGAATACAAAGCGACCAATAACGGAAGAACCAAGGTCGAGGTCGAACAAGAATTATATGATGTAGTAGCGAATGCAACCGGTATCAGTGCTGAAGATATTACAATTGTGGCGTATAGAGAGAATGTATTTTTTGACAATGAAGGGCTTAACGTGACGGCTACAGATGTAATACAGATACTGTTGGTTGTTGTTATTCTTGCGCTTCTTGCTTTTGTAATATTGAGAAGTATGCGCGGAGAGAGAGAAAAAGAGACGGAGGAAGAACTTTCCGTCGAATCCCTGCTTCAATCCACGCCGGTTGTAGAGCTTGAAAGCATTGGACCGGAGACGGAATCTGAGACAAGAAAGATGATCGACAGATTTGTAAGTGAGAATCCGGAAGCAGCGGCCAGCCTGCTTAGAAACTGGCTCAATGAAGACTGGGGGTAAAAGAAATGTCCAGAACGGCAGATGAAAAAATTGCAGGAGTTCAGAAAGCGGCCATTTTGTTAATTGCATTGGGACCGGAACGGTCAGCAATGATATTTAAGCATTTAAAAGAAGAAGAAATAGAAGAGCTGACTTTGGAAATAGCAAATACAAGAAGTATTACTCCGCAATTAAAAGAAGAAATATTGGAAGAGTTTTATCAGATTTGTCTCGCTCAGCAATATATTGCAGAAGGTGGTATCGGTTACGCGAAAGAGCTTTTGGAAAAAGCGCTCGGCGCAGAGAAGGCGATGGATGTTATCAGCAAGCTGACTGCATCCTTGCAGGTTAAACCGTTTGAGTTTATTAGAAAAACAGATGCTTCACAGCTTCTTAACTTTATTCAGGATGAGCATCCTCAGACAATCGCGCTCATCATGTCTTATTTATCATCTGCACAGTCTGCACTTATTATATCGGCATTGCCGCCGGACAGACAAGCGGATGTTGCGAGGCGTATTGCAGTGATGGATCGGACGAGCCCCAATGTAATAAAAGAGGTAGAAAAAGTGTTGGAATCAAAGCTGGCATCTTTGGTAAATCAAGATTACACAATTATCGGCGGCGTAGATGCGGTCGTAGACATTTTGAATACGGTAGACCGTGGTACGGAGAAGCATATTATGGAGACTTTGGAGATTGAAGAGCCGGAACTTGCGGACGAGATCAGAAAGAAAATGTTCGTATTCGAAGACATCCTGCTGCTTGATGACAGGGCTATTCAGAGAGTGCTTCGCGATGTGGATAATAACGACCTTGCTATTGCGCTTAAAGGATCCAATGAACAAGTTCAAAATACAATTTTCAATAATATGTCCAAGCGTCTTTCTGTCATGATCAAGGAAGATATGGAATTCATGGGTCCTGTGCGTATGAAGGATGTAGAAGAGGCTCAGCAGAAAATTGTTAATATCATAAGAAAGCTGGAAGATTCGGCAGAAATTGTTATCTCCAGAGGCGGAGGTGACGAGATTATTGTCTAGAAATATATATAAATTTAATCAAGTCATCTTACAGAACGATGATGCTTTAATGATAGATAATAATGAAAAGGTTGCGAAGAAAATAGAGTATCTGGAAAAGCTTATGCTTAAAGAAGCAAAAAGTGACGACGATAGAGATACTCTGGACGGTTTTTCGACAGGCTTAAACGCTGAACAGGTTGATGCACTGATTGCGGACGAAGAAGATGATTCCGTGGTAAAAGCTTCTTCGGGGAGAGAGACGGAGATGAAGGCTTCATCGGAGGCCCTGCAGGCAGTGTCTGAGCAAGCTCAGAGAATACTGGAGGAAGCGCACAGTGAAGCGGAGAGCATAAGGTCTGAAGTTATGACCAAGGCGCAGCTTGAAGGCGAAGAATTGAGACAACGTGCATATGAAGAAGGAAAAGAACAGGGCTACGAAGCCGGATATAATGAAGGTGTAGCACAAATAGAAAAACAGAGAAAAAGGCTTGAAGAAGAAAAAATAAGACTTGAAAAGGAATATCAGGAACTGGTAAAGACGCTGGAGCCGAAGTTTGTTGAAACACTGACCGATATTTATGAAAAAATATTTAAAGTAGATTTAACAAAGGAACGTGATATTATCATGCATTTGCTATCTTCTGCGATGCACAAGATAGAGGGGAGCAGCAGTTATTTGATCCATGTTTCAAAAGAAGATTATCCTTATGTCAGTATGAAGAAGGAAGAATTGCTTGTAAGTGCGGTGCCTTCGAATGCTTCGATAGAAATCGTGGAAGATATAACGCTTGGCTTGAATGATTGCATGATAGAAACAGATGGAGGAGTATTCGATTGTGGATTGGGGACACAATTGGAGGAGCTTACGCAGAAGCTCAGACTCCTCTCTTATACAAAAGAATAGCATTACCAAAGGGAGTAATAAATACATATGAGGTGGGCTGATATTGAGAGCAGCAATTAATTTTATAAAATATGAAAAATTAATAGAAGGTGCCTACTATAAGATGAAGGGGAAAGTAGTTAACATTGTAGGGCTGACAATTGAATCGTTGGGGCCGGATGCGAAGCTCGGAGATATTTGTCTGATATATCCCGACACGGGAGAGGGAGCAAAGCCTGCGATGGCGGAAGTGGTGGGATTTAAGGACAAGAAGACACTTCTGATGCCTTACGAACCGATAGAGGGTGTAGGATTCGGCAGCATAGTAGAGAACACAGGAGCCCCTCTTTCCATACAGGTGAGCGATTCATTGCTCGGACAGACGCTTGACGGACTGGGTAGGCCTGTTTCGGAAGGAGTATTAGTAAGCGGACATACATATTCCGTGGAAGCGCCTCCGCCTGATCCGATGAGCAGAGACATTATTGATGATGTTTTACCGCTTGGCGTAAAGGCTGTAGATGGGCTTCTGACGATTGGCAAAGGTCAGAGGGTCGGTATATTTGCCGGTTCCGGAGTTGGTAAATCCACCTTGCTCGGTATGTTTGCGAGAAACACGAAAGCGGACATCAATGTTATAGCTTTAATCGGAGAACGCGGACGCGAGGTTCGTGAGTTTATAGAGAGAGATTTGGGTCCGGAAGGTATGAAACGTTCGATTGTGGTCGTTGCCACATCGGATAAGCCGGCCCTTGAACGTAATAAAGCCGCTAAGACGGCAACTGCTATTGCTGAATATTTCAGGGATCAGGGTAAGGACGTTCTGCTGATGATGGATTCCCTTACCCGTTTTTCCATGGCACAAAGAGAGATTGGCCTTGCCAGCGGAGAACCTCCGGTCTCGAGAGGATACCCGCCCAGTGTGTATTCGGAGATGCCCAAGCTTTTGGAACGTGCGGGGCGTTCGAAGAAGGGCTCCATAACAGGTTTGTATACGGTGCTCGTGGATGGCGATGATTTCAACGAACCGATTACCGATACGGCGAGGAGCATTTTAGATGGGCACATTATGCTAAGCAGAAAGCTGGCACATAGAAATCATTATCCGGCCATCGATGTGCTACAGAGCATATCACGTTGCATGAGTCAGATTACAGACCGTGAGCATAAGCAGACGGCCGGCAAACTGAAAAATGTGCTCGCCACGTATAATGAAGCGGAAGACTTAATTAACATAGGAGCTTATAAGAGCGGCAGTAATCCTAATATTGATTATGCCATTGAAAAAATTGATGCGGTAAATTCATTTTTGATGCAGTCGGTGGAGGAAAAATATAGTTTCGAAGAATCCATAAGGGATATGGAAGCTATATTTAAAGACTAGAGGGTTTTATGGCGAAATTCATATATAGAATGCAGAGCATTCTAAATCTGAAATACAAGTTGGAAGAGCAGGCCAAAATGGAATTTGCCGCTTCCAGAATCCGCCTGAATGAAGAAGAAGAGAAGCTGGAAGTTCTCTTCTCTCGTAAGGCAGACTATGAAGAAGAGGGGCGCAGGCTTCGGGAGGATAGTCTGAAGGTGCAGGATATTTTAGATAATAAAAACGCTATTTTGCAGATGGACGACTATATTGCAAGTCAAGAAATAGAAGTGCACCGTGCGGAAGAAATTCTGGAGGAAAAACGACAGAAATTACAGGAGATTATGCAGGAACGCAAGGTACAGGAGAAATTGCGGGAGAAGGCTTTTGAGTCTTATGTAAGAGAAGAGAATTCCACAGAAAGCAAAGAAGTAGATGAGTTGACAAGCTATACATATGGACAGAGAAGAAGGTGAGAAAATGCCAGGTACAGAGGTTATAACAGATATAGACCGGAGAACGGAAAAAGAAAAACTGGAAGAAGAAAAGAAAAGGCTTAAATTAGAAAAAAAGGAACAGAAAAAAGAGGCGAAGAGACGTGCGAAAGAGCTTTATTTGCAGGAATCTCAACTGGATGACGATGATGGAGCAGGCGGCGTGTCGGTTTTCCTGGTAACGACGCTTATCGTAGTAGTATGGATTGCTATTCTCTGCTTGCTGGTAAAGCTGGATGTCGGCGGATTCGGTTCCGGTGTGCTGGCTCCTGTTTTAAAAGATGTACCGGTTATCAATAAGATACTTCCGTCGACGGACGAGGAAACCGGTGTCCCGTCGGAAACGGAAGTGGATTACGGTGGCTACAAGAATCTTGAGGAAGCAGTTAACTATATTAAGGAATTAGAATTGGAGTTACAAAGCGCGCAGTCGGCACAAGCGAGTAATTCAGAAGAAGTTGCCAATCTGAAGGCAGAAGTGGAGCGTTTAAAAACTTTTGAAGATAATCAAGTGGAATTCCAAAGAATAAAGACGGAATTCTATGAGGAAGTGGTTTATGCGGAAAATGGACCGGGAGCGGAAGAATATAAGAAATATTATGAAAGCATCGATCCGACTACAGCCGAATATCTGTACAAGCAGGTAGTACAGCAGGTAGAAGAAAGCAATGAAGTAAAAGAATATGCGCAGGCGTATTCGGAAATGAAACCGAAGGAAGCAGCAGCGATATTTGAAGCGATGACCGACAATTTGGGATTGGCATCAAGAATCCTTTCCGTAATGAGTGCGGAGGATAGAGGGAAGATTTTGGGAGCGATGGATTCGACGGTTGCAGCCCGCATTACCAAAATCATGGATCCTGAATCTTAAAAACGATATATAATATGCGGGAATCCGCATTTATATATAATGTACATCAATAATAAAAGCCTGCAAATAAAAAGTCAAGGCTAAATTGAAGAACATTGAAAATTTTATACAGGTTGAAAAGAAGGTATCAAAATAAGATCACCACGGTTGTGCTGATCAGGAAATGCAGTATGAGAAATTA
>JAAYNW010000089.1 GCA_012520655.1 Clostridiales bacterium
GAATCCTGAATAAGTTTCTTTTTCATATCATCATCCTTTTTTAATTAATAATATTACATCCCCAGATCCTCCTTGACCGGAACTTCTGTTTTTCTGTCATAACAGGAGAACGCGGCGCTTATAAAAGAATTCTCTAGTTTAGGTGTAAACAGACTGACAACAGGTACGATAATGAGTCCGGACAGCATAGTAAAAGCACCTGCATTAATCGGTGATTGCAAAGTCACCGGGAAATAACTGCGGAACAGCAAATTGCATATCATAAATCCCGATCCGAAGATAAAGGCGGTCCATACGGAGGCTGCAGTCGTTCTTTTCCAATATAATCCGTATAGGAAAGGAGCAAGGAACGAGCCGGCCAATGCACCCCAGGATACGCCCATCAATTGGGCGATAAAAGTAATGTTTTGCCTGTATTGAACAATGGCGATAACAACTGATATTGCAATGAACACTATAATGAGGATGCGGATACTGAAAAGTTGTTTCTTCTCGCTCATGTTTTTTATTATATTATCCTTTAAAAAGTCAATTGTCAATGTAGAACTGGAGGCCATGACAAGCGAGGACAACGTGGACATGGAAGCGGAAAGCACTAATATGATAACAAGTCCCATAAGAGCAGGTGAAAGAGATGAAAGCATCGCAGGAACGATAGCGTCATATCCTTCGGCGGCAATGTCTATACGGTCTGAATATAAACGTCCGAAGCCGCCGAGGAAATAGCAGCCGCCGGAGATCATAATTGCAAAAAAGGTGGAGATAATCGTTCCTTTTTTGATGGATTTTTCGCTTTTAATAGAATAAAATTTCTGTACCATCTGCGGCAGCCCCCAAGTACCCAAGGAGGTTAAAACGACCACACCTAAAAGATTCATCGGGTCGGGACCGAAGAAAGATGCAAATACGCCGGGTTGAGTGGATATCGTCTCATCGGTAAGGACAGCAAGACTGTAAACCGCCTCGGAAAAACCGCCGTTACTTTTAAGAATTGAAGCAATTACAGCCACTATCCCGAATAGCATGATGATTCCCTGTACGAAGTCGGTAATGGCGGTAGCCATATAGCCTCCGGCAATGACATAGATACCCGTGAGTACGGCCATAATAATAATGCAAACTGCATAATCAATATTGAAGGCCATTCCGAACAGTCTGGAGAGACCATTATATAAAGAAGCAGTATAAGGAATCAAAAAGATAAATACTATAGCGGAAGCACAAATCTTAAGCCTGTTATTATGAAAGCGTTTGCCGAAGAATTCCGGCATAGTGGCACTGTTTAAGTGTTGTGTCATAATGCGCGTACGGCGTCCCAGGATTACCCATGCGAGCATGGAACCGATTAAGGCGTTACCGATACCGATCCATGTGGCGGAAAGACCGTATTTCCACCCAAACTGCCCTGCATAACCGACAAAGATGACGGCGGAGAAATAAGAAGTTCCATAAGCGAAAGCGGAAAGCCAAGGCCCGACATTACGTCCGCCTAAGACAAAGCCGTTGATATTCGTAGCATGTTTTCGACAGTACAAACCGATGTATATCATAAAGGCAAAAAATATTATTAACATTGTTAACTTGATTATCATAGTATTAACCTCTCATAAGTCAATTAAAAATTGATAGTATTTGTGTTACCCACGATTCTGAGCGGCAACAAGGCTTTCGCCGCAGTATAATGCACGAAGCTTAGGCTTCTCGATTTTGCCGGTAGGATTTCTCGGAATATCTGCAAAGATAATTTTGTGAGGTCTTTTGTAGCGGGGAAGCTTGTGACAGAAGCCTTGGATTTCTTCCTCCGTGCACTGACAGCCCGGCTTTAAATCGATGATAGCGGCAGTGATTTCACCGAGACGTTTGTCCGGGAGGCCGATAACAGCAACATCGTGAATCGCTTTATGCGTACGCAAAAAGTCTTCGATTTGAACAGGGTAAATATTTTCCCCTCCGCTGATAATCACATCTTTCTTGCGGTCCACAAGGAAAATAAAACCGTCTTCATCTTCCTGTGCCATGTCTCCGGTAAAGAGCCAGCCGTCCTCAGAAAGAACTTCCTTCGTCGCCTCTTCATCGTTATAGTAGCAAGTCATAACTCCGGGACCTCTCACGGCAAGTTCTCCGACTTCTCCGCGCTCTACCGTATGACGGTTCTCATCTATAATTTTTACTTCCCAGCCATATCCGGCTTTGCCTATAGCTCCTACCTTATCGATATTATCTATACCCAGATGAACGCAACCGGGACCGATGGATTCGCTTAAGCCGTAATTCGTATCGTAAGCATGGTAAGGGAAATAAGTCTTCCAATGTCTGATCAGGCTTGGAGGGACGGGCTGTGCTCCTATATGCATAAGCCTCCATCCGGATAAATCAAAATCTTCCAGTTTGATTCTTCCGCTATCCAGAGCCTCAAGAATATCCTGTGCCCATGGGACGAGAAGCCACACAATCGTACATTTTTCTTTGGATACGGCATCCAATATGTATTCCGGTTTAGTTCCTTTCAAGAGTACAGCCTTTCCGCCCGAAAGAAGAGAACCGAACCAATGCATTTTCGCACCTGTGTGGTAGAGGGGAGGAATACATAAAAAGACATCGTCCTTCGTCTGTCCGTGGTGATTCTGTTCTACGAGGCAGGAATGCATCAGGCTTTCGTGGTTGTGCAGTATAGCTTTGGGAAAGCCTGTCGTTCCTGATGAAAAATAGATAGCGGCATCGTCCTCATCCGTTAAGAAAATGGAAGGAGACTGGCTGGAGCAATTGGCCGCCAGCGAATTATAATCCTCCGCAAAGGTGGGGCAATTCTCGCCAACATAAAACAGGAGACGGTTTACGCTGATAGAATCTGCAATTTCTTCTACACGTCCGATAAATTCGAGGCCAAATATTAAGATATCCACTTCTGCGAGATTGACACAATATTCAATCTCCTCAGAAGTATAGCGGAAATTAAGGGGGACAGCCAAGGCTCCCGTTTTCAGGATACCGAAATAAATAGGAAGCCATTCTAAGCAATTCATTAAGAGAATTGCCACTTTGTCGCCTTTTTTAATATTTCTGCTAAGCAATAAATTGGCGAAACGGTTAGCTTTCTCATTAAATACGTTCCATGTGATTTCTCTGCGATAGTAGGAGAGCGGACTGGGTTCTATCAATTCATATTCCTTCCATGTTACTCTGCGGAACTCCTTTACCTCCGGATTGATTTCTACCAGACAGATATCATTTCCGTACTTCTTACAATTTTCTTCCAATAGATTAGTGATAGGCATTTTACTGATTCTCCATAAGTATTAATATTTTTCGCGCTTTAACGCATTGCGCTAATAAAGTAAATGATACATGAATTCCCGGGAAAAGTCAATGAAAAGATAGCAAAAATGCCCATATGAAAAGTTATCCTTCATATGGGCAAAGAGAACTAGCAGTGGAACTGAGACATGTATAAATTATAATAGAAGCCTCTTTTTTCCATCAGCTCAGAAGGGGAACCTTCCTCGATGATGCGGCCGTTATCTATATAGAATATACGGTCGGCTTTCTGTATGGTGGACAGGCGGTGGGCTACTACAAAAGAGGTTCGTCCTTTTAATAAACTTTCTATACCTGCCTGCACGAGCAACTCTGTCTGCGTATCGATGCTGGAAGTAGCCTCATCCAAAATGAGTATTTTAGGCATGGATACCATGGTTCTCGCAAAAGCGAGAAGCTGCTTTTGGCCCCCGGATAATCCACCGCCTCGCTCAGATAGCTCCGAGTCATAACCTTTTTCCAGTTTCATAATAAAGTTATGTGCGTGAACGGTCTTTGCTGCGGCAATAATTTCTTCGTCGGAGGCATCCAGCTTACCGTAGATAATATTATCTTTTACCGTGCCCGAAAAGAGGAAGTTATCCTGTGTCATAATCCCCATTTGCTTACGAAGGCTTTCGATGGAAACATTTTTCACGTCGTATCCGTCGATATAAACATTGCCCTGTTGTACGTCATAGAAGCGGCTGATTAAGTTGACAATAGTTGTTTTTCCCGCTCCGGTAGGTCCTACAAGAGCGATGGTCTCTCCGGAATTTACCGTAAAGCTTACATCGTCCAATACTTTTGTAACTCCATCGTAGGAGAAAGTAACATGTTCGAAGCATACTTTACCTTCGATGGGAGGAATGTCGGTTACTGTGTCCGCATCCGTAATTTCCGCTTTGGTGTCCATAATTTCAAAGACACGTTCAGCACCGGATATATTCGTAATGAGTTGCGTGTAAAAATTGCTCAGGTTCATAATCGGACGCCAGAACATAGAGATATACGTGCCGAAAGCAATAAAGATACCTATGGATACCTTATCGGTGCCAAGAATCATTATACCGGTATAATAGAGCATAACGGTACCGATGCCCCAGCAAAAATCGATAACCGATCCAAAGGCGTCATTGAGCCGGATGGCGGAAATAAACGAATCCCGATGTTCTTTTACCAAGCCTCTAAAAGTCTGTTTTGTTTCTTCCTCGGCAGTAAAGCTTTGAATAATACGTATACCGGAAAAATCCTCATGTACGAAGGCATTTAAATTGGAAGACTTCTTTCTGAATATTTGCCATCTTTTATGGGAATAGACTTGGATAAGGAAAAGGCATATTCCCATGAGAGGAGTACTGACCAAGGAGGCTGCAGCCAGCACCGGGTTCTTGCAAAACATAATGATGACTACTGCGCAAATGGTTATAAAATCAGGAATTAAGGTTGTAACACAATTAGAAAGAACATCTTTCAAGGAATTAATATCTCCAATAATACGGGCGAGAATCTTTCCTGTAGGACGACTGTCAAAAAAATGAAAATCCAAGGTCTGAATGTGGCTGTATAAATCCTGACGTATGGTAACAAGTATATTGTTGCATACCTTAGCCATGACATACATGCGTATTTTGATACCTATGACCATGAGAATATTGAGTAAAAGGGCAAAGCCTATCAGCTTAAACAGCCCCGGTATATTGCCCACGGCGATATAATCGTCGATAGCGGATTCCATAATCAGCGGGTTCAGCAATGAAACGAATACGCAGAATGCCATGATAGCGAGGACAGCCAATATTTCTTTTTTATATTTTAAAAGATAGGATAGAAGCCTGAGTAAGGTTTTTAATTTGCTGACTTCTATCGTTTGTTCATCATCTTTGAATGAATTAATGGGCATGCATTTCACCTCCCTCATATTGTGCCGCGTAAGTGGAATAGTAGAGTCCCCTTTCGGCAAGTAAAGTTTCATGAGTTCCTCGTTCTTTAATGGCACCGTTTTCCAAAACAATAATTTCATCGGCATTTATTACGGAGCTGATACGGTGTGCAATAATAATTTTTGTTGTATTTTTTAATTCCCGTAAGGATTGCTGAATCATTTGTTCCGTTTCCATATCGAGAGCGGAAGTCGAATCGTCCAGAACGAGAATGGGATTCTGTTTGGCGAGTGCACGCGCGATGCTGATACGTTGTTTCTGACCGCCGGAAAGACCTACGCCCCGTTCCCCGATAACCGTTTCGTATTGCTTATCCATCCGTTCAATAAAATTGCTGGCTTGTGCTTTATAGGAAGCGTGTTTTACAGCATCGGTATCCAAATACTCTCTCTTGCCGAGCTTAACATTTTCGTTGATCGTATCTGAGAACAAGAATACATCCTGCATGACTAACGATATATTTCCCCGCAGCTGTTTTAAACTCATGTCTTCAACATTTATGCCGTCGATTCGGATGTTTCCTTCCGTAACATCATAAAAACGCTGTAAAAGGTGGATGATGGAGCTTTTTTCCGCGCCGGTTGCACCCATAATGCCGATGGTTTTGCCTGGTTCCACAGAAAAAGAGATATCCTTGAGTATTTCGACTTTCGCAGAAGTATCCGCATCTGTTTTACAGAAGGAAACATGGGAAAATTCAATATTTCCCGTTACCTGTTCCAGTACAATGGGATTATCTTTTTCAATAATGGTCGGCGTTTCTTCATAGATTTTATTTAATTTCCGGTTGGAAGCGACTGCGGAAGAGAAGTTGTTAGTCAGCCACCCTAACATTTCCATGGGCCATACGATATTCATGGAATATTCCACAAAAGCGCTTAAAGAACCTAAAGTAAGTTCCTTGTTCATAACGAGCACACCTCCGAATAAAAGAATGAGGAGAGGAAGCAACTTCGTTATAAAGGATAGGTACGGATAGTAAACTACAAATATTTTGGATTGCTTCATATTGAGTTCATAATATTTTTTATTATGAGATAAAAATTTGCTAATTTCAAATTTTTCCCGTGCAAAAGCTTTTACTGTACGTACCCCGGCAAGATTTTCCTCGGCTACCGTATTTAAAATGGCATTTTCCTCGCTGATAGCTTCATATACGGAATCCAGCTTTTTTCCATAGTTATAGCGATGGTTGCGGCAATAATCATGAATGCTGTAGGAAGCAGAGCCAGCCTCACATCCAGACTATACATGCAAAAAAGTACAATAGAAGTGTGAATGACCACTTCAATCAGTAACATTCCGACAAAAGTAAGACCGTCGCCGATTCTGTCAATATCATCTTTTATACGTGCCATCAATTCGCCGGTATTGGTTCGTTCAAAGAAGTCCGCACTCAGCGACTGAATATGGTCGAAGAGGTTGCGGCGCATTTTGGCAGTAATCCGAATGCCGGCTACATCGAAAGCGTATTCTTTCAGATATTGAAAAATACATCTTCCGACACCGACGGTAAGAATGCCGCCCAAAAGGTATTTCAGCTTATCGGTCTGGCCGCCTATGATTACATCGTCAATAATGCGCTTGGTCAGCTGCGGCGCTATCAGGTCCAGCGAAACGCTGATAATCATAGATAAAATAGCAAAAATGTAAGTAAATTTTTGCTCGAATATGTACCCTGATAATTTTTTTGCTGGATAATTGGTTTTCATAATGTTCCTCCCCAAAGTTAATATTTTAAAAGACATATAAAGAGCCGTGGTAGAAAATACCACGGCTTAAATATAAATAACCTAAGACGAGAAAATGCGGTCAAAATAAATTGAACCGCATCAGTAAACGAGATATACTATATCATAGTTATATTATATCAGCTATCTATATTACCGGAGGCAATTCCACTAAAACGACTGTTCAATTGAAGCATGTTATTGTAATCATATTTATTCGTCATAATTTCTTCCTCCTTTCCTAATCTCTATTTTGTAATTCGTAAATTTTCAGACGCACTATTACCATACTCTTTACATGTTCATTTGTCAACAAGTTTTTATTAAAAATCATACTTTTTTCTTATAATAGTGCTCCAACCCTTGAATTATCTGATATAAGCCCATAGCGATAAGGCATAATATGATGATAGATGTAATAACGAGATTCAGCTGAAAAACTTGAGAACCATAAATGATTAAATAACCCAGACCTCTTCTGGCGGCTAGGAATTCACCGATGATGACGCCTACGAGAGCAAGACCGATATTAACTTTCATATTGCTCAAAATGGTAGGAATGGAGCCGGGGAGGATTACTTTTAAGAAGGCGTCTCTTTTTTTGCCGCCCAAAGTATATATCAGCTTTATTTTTTCTTCATCCACCTGTTTGAAACCGGTATAAAGATTAATGATAGAGCCGAAGATAGCGACGGAAATTCCTGCAACAATTATAGTATTAATGCCCGTTCCCAGCCATACTATGAATAAAGGAGCAAGAGCGGATTTGGGCAGACTGTTAAGAACGACCAGATATGGCTCCAGAATTTCCGAACATCTCCTGGAATACCATAAAATTGTGGCAGAAATCATTCCTATAAGAAAAACAAGCATAAAGCTGATGATTGTCTCCAATAATGTAACTCCCGTATTTGAAAAAAAAGTCAAGTCTTTAACCATATCTATAAAGCATAAGGTTACCTTGCTGGGACTACTGAAAAAGAAAGAGTCAATATATCCCCGGCATGCGGAAAATTCCCAGGCAGCAAGAAAAAAACCGAGGATAAAAAGGCGTGCCAGAGTAATAATGCGGTGTTGTTTGCGGTGGAAATGCTCATATTTTTCCTGATTACTTAAGGGGCGTGGTGTTTTGGACGTAGTTCTCATCAGAAATCTCCTTCCATAATTTATTGAAATAGCCTTGATATTCCGGTGCATTCCTAGAGGCGAGCGGAGAATCATCCGAAAGCGTCAAGTGAATCGGAAAATCACATTTGATGGTGGCAGGGCGTTTGGACATAACGAGTATCCGGTCAGCGAGACTGATAGCTTCGGATAAATCGTGAGTAATCAATATTGCGGTTTTGCCGGTAGAGCGGATGATATTGCATATATCGGAGGAGACGGACAGCCGCGTCTGATAATCGAGCGCACTGAATGGCTCATCCAAAAGCAGGATTTCCGGATCCAAGACAAGGGTTCTTATAAGTGCGGCGCGTTGTTTCATGCCCCCGGACAGTTCACTCGGTTTTTTATCTTTAAATTTATATAAATCGTAATCTTTTAGCATTTCCGTCACCCGATCTATTTTATCCGGGGTTAACTGGTGATTGATTTCAAGGCCGAGAATGACGTTCTGATAAATGGTTCGCCATTCAAATAAATGGTCATGTTGAAGCATATATCCCATTTTAGGGCATATTCCCGCAGTCTGATGTCTGGAAGCTGGCATTTCTTTTGGGGTGACATGGAAGAGAATCTCTCCGCTTTCCGGGACGAGCAGTCCGAAAATAACGGAAAGCAGAGTGGACTTACCGCACCCGCTGGGGCCTGCAATAGCTAGAAATTCCCCCTTTTCAACCTGAAATGATATATGTGATAAGGCGGGAGTCTCGCCCTTTAAAGTATGATAGGAATAGCAAATATCTTTTATTTCCAGTATTGGATTGTTCATAAGTATCCTCCTATTATATATACCCTATTATATGAAGTAGAGAAAATTGGTGTGCAGTATACCGTTGAAATTTAGCAAAGTATGTATTTTTATGCATGGGAGAAAGCGGAAAAGATTGAAAAACTCTACAAAATATGTTAGTATCAAAAACAGGTTTATATATTGTGGAGGAGAATACCATGGCACAGCTTTGGGGCGGACGTTTTACAAAAGAAACGGATAAACTTGTATATAATTTTAATGCATCCATTTCTTTTGATCAGAAATTCTTTGAAGAAGATATAGAAGGAAGCATTGCACATGTAGTGATGTTGGAAAAACAGGATATTCTCACCGAAGAAGAGAAGAATGCCATAGTAAAAGGGCTTACAAGTATCAGAGAGGACGTGAAAAGCGGAAAGCTTATCATTACGGAAGAGTATGAGGACATTCATAGCTTCGTGGAAGCCAATCTGATAGACCGGATAGGAGATGCGGGAAAGAAGCTTCATACGGGAAGAAGCCGTAACGACCAGGTGGCGCTTGATATGAAGCTATATACAAGAGTGGAAGTTTTAAATGTTGCGGAAGAGATTTATGGCCTTCTGGACACGCTGCTCAATATAATAGAAGATAATCTGGACACTTATATGCCCGGCTTTACACATTTGCAAAAGGCTCAGCCGATTACATTGGCTCATCATATGGGTGCGTACTTTGAGATGTTTAAACGGGACAGTCTCAGATTAAAGGATATTTATGCAAGAATGAATTACTGTCCGTTAGGAGCAGGAGCTTTGGCCGGGACGACTTATCCCCTTGACAGAGGATATACGGCGGCACTTATGGGTTTTGAGGGTCCTACTTTTAACAGCATGGATTCCGTTTCGGACAGAGATTACGTTATCGAATTTCTATCGGCATTAGCCGTGATTATGATGCATTTGAGCCGTTTTTGTGAAGAGATTATTATTTGGAATTCCAATGAGTACCGTTTTATAGAGATAGATGACACATATTCTACAGGAAGCAGTATTATGCCTCAGAAGAAGAACCCGGATATTGCGGAACTTGTAAGAGGAAAGACCGGCAGGGTATATGGTGCCTTGATGTCTATTTTGACGGTAATGAAGGGATTGCCTCTTGCCTACAATAAAGACATGCAAGAGGATAAGGAACTGACATTCGATGCCATCGACACTGTAAAGGGTTGTCTTGCATTGTTTAACGGAATGCTTAAGACGATAAAGTTTAACAAAGAGACTATGGCGGTCAGCGCGATGAATGGTTTTACCAACGCGACGGATGCTGCAGACTATCTGGTCAATAAAGGTGTTCCTTTTAGGGATGCGCATGAGATTATAGGTCGGTTGGTGCTTTACTGCATCGACAAGAATACTTGTATAGACTCATTGACGATAGATGAGCTGAAAGAGATTAGTCCCGAGTTTGAAGAAGACATCTATGATGCAATAAGTTTGGAGACCTGCGTGGAAAAACGTCTGACGGTTGGTGCACCGGGTCAAAATGTTATGAAAGAAGTCATCGCTATTAATAAGGAGTTTTTAAAGAGCAACTGGATGAAAGATAAAAAAGGGATTTAAGGGATTTAATAGTATAAATGTGCAAAATAATGTAAGTAAAATATAAAGATGAGGAGAATGAGAAATGAGTAATAAGTTAAAGGTAGGTATTTTAGGAGGAACGGGCATGGTCGGACAGAGGTTTATTTCTCTGCTGGAGGAACATCCGTGGTTTGAGGTAACGGTAATAGCAGCAAGTCCGCGGTCAGCCGGAAAAACATATGCGGAGGCAGTAGGTGACAGATGGAAGATGACAACGCCTATGCCGGAAGCTGTAAAAAATATTGTTGTTATGAATGTAAATGAAGTAGAGAAAGTAGCGGCAGGTGTAGATTTTGTATTCAGTGCCGTAGATATGACTAAAGAAGAAATTAAAAAAATCGAGGAAGAATATGCAAAAACAGAGACACCGGTAGTTTCTAACAATAGCGCACACAGATGGACCCCCGATGTGCCTATGGTGATTCCTGAGGTAAATCCGGAGCATATGAAAGTAATCGAATTTCAGAAGAAGAGGCTCGGAACGACAAGAGGCTTTATTGCGGTAAAACCTAACTGCTCTATTCAGAGCTATGCGCCTATTCTTACCGCATGGAAAGAATTCGAACCCTATGAGGCCGTGGCAACTACTTATCAGGCAATTTCGGGAGCAGGCAAGACCTTTAAAGACTGGCCGGAGATGGAAGGCAATATTATTCCTTATATTGGCGGAGAAGAAGAAAAGAGCGAGAAAGAGCCACTTAGAATCTGGGGAGAAATCAAGGATGGAGCAATCGTTCCGGCGACTTCGCCGGTTATTACCTGTCAATGCATCCGTGTCCCTGTTTTAAACGGACATACAGCAGCTGTATTTGTGAAATTAAAAAAGAAAGCGACTAAAGAGCAGTTGATAGAGAAGCTGGTTAACTTCAAGGGGGCGCCTCAGGAGCTCAGTTTACCCAGCGCACCCAAACAATTTATTCAGTATCTGGAAGAGGATAATCGCCCGCAGGTAACTATGGATGTAGACTATGAGAATGGCATGGGTGTTAGCGTAGGTCGTTTGAGAGAAGATGCCGTATATGATTGGAAATTTGTAGGACTCTCCCATAATACGGTTCGCGGTGCGGCAGGTGGAGCAGTACTTTGCGCGGAACTTCTAAAAGCACAGGGATATATTGAAAAAAAATAAATAAAATCAGCTGATTAGTAAATATTTTTTGTATTTAAGGGAATTATGATAAATGTGGGGTATAGCGTATATTCAAATATAGAATTATCTAATATGGGATATAAGGAGAAAAAATGTATTGAAAAAGGTGACAGTAAATGGATGAATTACAGTACCAATTTGAACTACTTAATGCGATGAATCAAAAGCTAAGCGTCGATGAGAAAATGTTTCAAATGCTCTGTAATACATCGAGCAGCGCGTTTTTATATTATAGTTTTGAAGACGATATTATAAAAACCTTCGGTAATTGGAAATTTTTCTTTAATGTCAACATTCATGAGGTAAGAGACATTTCAGGAATTTACGATTTTATCGAAGACAAATACATTCAGCAGTTTAGAGAGCTCATATTTATCGAAAAGAAAGGCCGTAAGAGTGAAAATGTGGTAGTTCGCACGAAAGACGGCATCTGGGTAGAGTGTGAGGCCGCAGTCGCTTATGACGAGAGTGATAAGCCTAAAGAAAAAGTGATTCGTTTCAAAAATGTAACGAAATTCAAGAGTCAGAATGAAGAATTAACGTACATGGCATATTATGATGTACTGACCGGATTATATAACCGGAATTATTTTATCCGCCTTTTGGGAGATTATATTAGAAAAGCGGAAGAAGAACGTGCTGTAGTGGCTGTTATGTTTATTGACATTGATGATTTTAGAAAAATTAACGATGGACTCGGAATTGTTATAGGCGATGATATCGTGCAACAATTAGGACATTTTCTTTCCACCTTTAAAAGTGATCATATCATCGTGTCTCATTTTAACAGCGATATTTACTGCATAGCCATCTATGATCCCTGCGGAGCCAGGAGCGTGGAGCATATTTACAGAATGATACATGAGCGCCTGCAGAAACCGTTTATTTTGAGTAATATGACGGAAGTGAACATTACGGTAAGTATAGGAGTGGCAGAGTATCCTGAAGCTGCAAAAGCAACTTTGGAGCTTGTTAAATGCGCTGAGATTGTAATGTTTAAAGCAAAAACTATGGGTAAAGATTCCATACAATATTTTGATGCGCCGATATTAAATGATTTTTTACAGAGTATAGCCATCGAAAACAAGTTGAAGGATGCTGCGCTCAATAGGAATTTTATGATGTTTTTTCAGCCACAGTATCATATAAAAGATAGGAAGCTGCGCGGTTTGGAGGCATTAATCCGTTGGAGAGACGAGGATGGCAGAATGATTAGTCCCTCCGTATTCATACCTATTGCAGAGAAGAACGGAACGATTGTTCCGATAGGAACTTGGGTAATAGAAGAAAGCATACGTATTTATTCGGAATGGAAGAAAAAATACCAATCTGACCTGATACTATCTTTAAATATATCGGCTATTCAATACAGGCGATCGGATTTCGTAAGCAAATTGCTGCAAATCTTGAAAAAGTATGAGGTAAATCCTTCGGAAGTAGAGCTCGAGATTACCGAAAGCGTGCTGATAGATGATTTCGGTGAAATTACAAATAAGCTGATTACTTTGAGAGGCTATGGGATACGTATCTCTTTGGATGATTTTGGAACGGGGTATTCTTCTCTTTCTTATCTGAAGGGATTGCCGATTGATACCTTAAAAATAGACAAGTCCTTCATAGACACGGTTCTTTCAGACAACAATACGAAGATAATTACGGAATCCATTATTTATATGGTTAAGAAGTTAGGCTTCGAAACAGTAGCTGAGGGCGTGGAAACAAAAGAACAGTTCGAGTATTTAAAGTCCATAGAATGCGATAATATTCAAGGATTTTTTCTGGGCAAACCGATGTCCTCCAGCGAAGTGGAAGAATTATTGAAGCAGATTGCTGTGTAATCAAATTAATATTGCCCTGCAGGTATAATATACGAAGTATATGAAATTATTTATTGCAAGCCCTGTCATTTATATGGCAAGGGCTTGTTGCAAGAGAGGATAGTTTTTGAAGATTTCATGGGAAAAAAATTATATATTGCGGAGAAGCCCAGCGTGGCGAGAGAATTTGCAAAAGCATTAAAACTAAATATGAGCAACAAAGATGGTTACATGGAATCGGAGGAAGCGATCGTTACGTGGTGTGTCGGGCATTTGATAACGATGAGCTATCCTGAAGTATATGATGAAAAGTATAAGAAGTGGTCCTTAAGCACTTTGCCGTTTATTCCAGAAGAATTTAAATATGAAGTAATTGAAAATGTAAAAAAGCAATTTGAAATTGTAAGCGGGCTTTTGAACCGTGCGGAAGTAGACACTATTTATGTCTGCACAGACTCCGGAAGAGAAGGAGAGTACATATACCGTCTGGTAGAGAAACAGGCAGGAGTCAGCGGTAAGCAAAGGAAGCGAGTATGGATTGATTCCCAGACAGAAGAGGAAATA
>JAAYNW010000090.1 GCA_012520655.1 Clostridiales bacterium
AAAGACCGCTGATAATACATAAGATTATAAGCTGTGTTTTCAGAAAAGCCGCCACATGTCTAAAAACTCTTTTTGCAATCTCCAATACGCCTTTTAACTCCTCATGGCTGCGAAGCTTACTCATGACCATCGCATAGTCCTTCGCCAAAAGAATTGCCGCGATAATCATAATTGCAAAGAAGCTTATGAGCCCTGCCACGTTCTTCACATATCCAAGCGATTCATTCATAATCTTGGGAACTACCTCTACCTGAAAGTTATTGATAAAAATATTTACCCTTTCCATAATATATATTTCTATTCCGGCGCCATCCAGTCCGAATCTCTTTTCCATCCCGTTACAGCATCCGCTGATAAAAACATAGAACTTCTCCTCAAACAAATCTATTTGTTCAAACATCCCTCCTACCTTTCGAATGATAAATACAAACAAGCTCCATATCGCTAATCCGGCCGTTATAAATAGAACCAGCAATACTCCGGCTGTTATAAGGCCCTTCTTGATATGAAGAGTTTTCTGAACCCTTTCCAAAAAGGGGTAAAGAACTTTCACGAACGCAAACGCAAAAAGAAAGGGAGTTACAAACGGACTTAAATATTTAAATCCGATATATACCCCCAGAATAACTGCTGCCAGAATCGCATATTCTTTTGTTTTCATAACTGCTTTTTTATCCATAGCTTCTTCCCCCCGGTACATATTCTGGAAATTAGTATAGATGATTTTCGGTAAATTATTGCTTTTTCCCTTAGGGAGTAACTGGTAAAAAGGGCTGAAATACTTCTCCGTTCGGTACAATCGAAAAGCTCATGCTTTTGCCTGTTGCCGGATGTATAAAAGTGAGGCTATATGCGCATAACGCCACATTCTTTACATTATTTTCCAGGCTCTTTTGCATGGAAGCTTCACTTCCATATTTCATATCTCCAAGAAGCGGTAATCCGGCATGGGCCAGCTGTACCCTAATCTGGTGATGTCTTCCCGTTTTCAGTATTACCTCTGCAAGCATACGGACATTTCCCGAACCCATATCTTTCTCCGACACCTTTAAGATACGATACATTAGTTCGGCGCGCTTCGCGTCTTTATCACTTTTTTCCGATATCCTTGATGTATTATCTCTACCATTTTTTATCAAATAATCGACTAAAGTAATTTCTGCCTTAGTATAATCCTTCATATGCATCTTCGTCATATCGGAATCCGCCAGCGCAACGGCGTAATATCGCTTTTCCATGCTTTGTGCGCTAAGCTTTGCCGCTGCTTCCTTCGTCTTGCCGAACACAAGTATTCCCTCTACCGGTTGGTCAAGTCGGTGCACTACCCCTATATAAGAAATCTTTAAATAATTCTTTATACAGCTTTCCATATCCTGCTGTCCCAGCTTCGCAGTCTGCGTCGCAATGCCGGATGGTTTATGGCAAACGATTATATGTCCGTCTTCAAATAATATATTATCTTCTTTTAGAATCATTTTTATAACTATGTTCCTTTACCTATATTCTAATAATTATTCCTGCTAATTTTACACGAATCTCTGTGTACTGTCCATTCATAACCGAAATGATCTCAAAAATCAAAACAATATTAAGAAAATCTTTAAGTTTGTAGTATTAATTCCTCTGATAAGACATACGGAGTTAAAGATTTTAGGGTGGAACAAGTTAAATTGGTAATAAAAAAGGGGGGTGTCGCACTAATTACTTAGTGCGACACCCCCTTTTTCATTTATACTTATAAGGGGTACTTTCAGGATAAGGAATTCAGATAATCTTTTACCTGTGTCAGATCCTTCTGCACCTGATTCTGTACTTGCTCCAGGTTATCAAATTTCTGTACACCTCTAATAAATGAATGCACTTCCAAAATCAGCTTCTTGCCATATATATCTTTTGAAAAATCAAGCAGGAAGGTTTCTATTGTAATGACCGGCAAGTCGTCTACGGACGGTCTCGTACCGATATTGGTAAGTCCCTGGTAGAACTCTCCGTCGACTCTCGTCCTTGTAGCATAAACACCGCTCGGAGGTTTCAGCTTGGTCTCTCCTACCCCCAGATTGGCCGTGGGCATACCTACTGTTCTGCCCAGCGCCTTACCATGTACGACTTCTCCTATCATTATATAGGTATGGCCGCACATCTGTGTAACCTCTTCCAGTTTACATTCCATAAAATATTTTGTAACAAGATCGCTGCTTATGATTTCATTCTTGTAAAGTACAGATTCTACCGTACATACTTCACAACCATGCCACCCGGCAATCTTCTTCAAATTCTCTAACCTGTCATCATGCTCTGCTGTCATAATGACTTTTGCACCCAATTTGCCAAAGATAACTTTCGTTACAAAGTCTTCCCACGACAGGCATTCTTCCTCCATATTATAGGAAATCAGGCAATCGACTCCTGTTTTTTCAATAAAATATGCTTTTTCTTCTTCTGTAGTGAGCACTCCCTCTTTCATGGCAGATGGATAATAGCAGCTGACAGCTACTGTCTCTTTTTGGTCTTTCCTTCCTTTTTCGCTCAATGCTTCTAATAACTTAAGATGTCCTTTATGAACTCCGTCGTAACTGCCAAACGCAACATATGTATCACGCATAACTTTTATATTATTTATTTGCTTCATGTTGTCACCTTGTATGATTATTTAGAAGCTAATAATCATATATTTCCTTTCTTTTAATATCGTGGTTCAATACATTCAGATACTGTGGACTTTTGATTTGTTTCCTGTAGCTCTGACTACTCGAAGGAGTGTA
>JAAYNW010000091.1 GCA_012520655.1 Clostridiales bacterium
CACCTATATAGGTGTTTTTGATGCAATTCGCAGATTATATACAAAGCAGCCGGAAGCTATTGCGGCCGGAATGTCGGAAAGTCATTTCAGCTTTAACTCTAAAGAGGGACAGTGCCCTATATGCGAAGGACAAGGACAGATTAAGATTGCATTTCAGTATATGGCGGATCATTATGTGACTTGTGCGCAGTGCAAGGGCAGCCGGTATCGGAAATCCATATTAGAAGTACTTTATAAGGGCAAGAATGTTGCGGAGGTTCTGCATATGGACATATCGCAAGCCGTGACCTTTTTTGCTGATGCGCCGGATATTTTACCGAAGCTGCTGCTGATGGAGGAAGTAGGACTTTCCTATCTGAAGCTTGGTCAGAGTATCGCGACCTTGAGCGGAGGGGAAGCACAGAGGTTGAAATTAGCAAAAGAACTTGGGAGAAAACAGAAAAAACACATGGTATATGTTTTGGACGAACCAACTACCGGTTTACATTTTCAGGATATCGAAAGACTGCTGCTGATTTTTAGGAAGCTGACGGATGCGGGACATACCTTGTATATTATCGAACATAATACGGACATTATTCGCGCATCAGATTGGATTATTGATATTGGCCCGGAGGGGGGGATCGGCGGCGGAAATGTCGTTGCAACAGGAAATCCGGAGAAAATAAGCAGGAATCCTGCCAGCATTACCGGCAGATACTTATAAGGGGGATATCGATGAAAATATTAGGAAGAAATACGTGGCAGTATAAACTGACAGCCTACATGGTCAGCCAAGGCATCTCTCTGCTGGGATCGACCATAGTATCTTTGGCAATTATCTGGTATGTCACATTGGGAACAGACTCTGGCAGCATGGTTGCAGGAGTTACCGTTACCACCTTTTTACCGCAGGCGCTCGTTATGCTGTATGGCGGCGTCTTGGCAGACCGTTATCATCCTAAACGCATAGTGATGATAAGCGATTCTTTGATAGCGCTTTCTACCTTGCTATTAGTACTGCTGTTTTTTATCGACAAGGACAGTACCGGTTGGGTGCTTTTTTTTAATGGGCTACGCTCCCTCGGTACAGGAATCCAGCTCCCTGCCTCCAAAAGCATCTTGCCACAGATTGTTCCCGGTGAGCAATTGATGAAATCAAACAGTATATATACAGGCATATGGAGTACCATTCAATTGGTATCCCCCGGGCTTGGCGGCCTTATTATGAGCTTTATGCCGATTCAATATGTTTTTCTGATTGATATAGCAACAGCAATAGCCGGCGTATTACTTCTTGCGACAATAATCATACCCGTGCGAAGGATGCAGCAAAATAATGAGAATACAAAAGAGGGACTTGTACAGGGATTTTTTTACATCATGAATTCAAAGGCATTGCGAAATAGTATTTTGCTGTATACAATTTTTTCTTTTTTGGTTGTTCCGGCCTCCCAGCTTACGCCGCTGCTGGCATCCCGGAATATTGGCAATGAGGTCTGGATACTAAGTGTAATCGAAACAGCATTTTCTACCGGTGCATTGGCAGTCAGTTTATTTATGGCATATAAAAATTTTCATGTTCCTCATTTTAAGCTTATCGGCTTATCGGCTATTATCTTTGGAGTAACCATGATTTTGCTACTCCCGGCCCGCGGAGTTATGGTTTTTGGGATTTTCATGATGATTATGGGTATAGGAAGTCCTCTGTATTATACGCCGTTGATTACTTATATACAGGAGAATGCGGAGGAAATCTATATGGGACGTACATTTTCTTATGTGGACTTGTTTTCTTCGCTCGCCACACCTGTTGGCATGGTGCTATTTGGGCCTTTAGCCAACGCTAATATCCTGTTGCCTTTTGTCATTCCGGGTATTTGCCTGATTCTAATGGGTACTTGTGTGCGTATAAAATCTGAGTAGGCAGGAGCAAATTACAATTCAATCAAGGGAATTTGAATTTCCGTTAGGTACTCCTCTGGATTGTCCGTATCCAGATGGTCGATGATTGTAACTTGACGAGAGGTGCTGCCCATTGCATAAGGCTGGTTTTTATCCAGCCAGTCCGCAAAGGAACGGTAAGCGCCGGCAATATTTTCATAGGGACCGTAAACCATCATACAGGCCATTTTGCCAACGGGTTCAAGCGTGCGGTAAGTAAAAGCCCCTTTGCCTTTTCCCGTACGCTTAACAAACAAGCATACTTCAATATCCACGCCGGAATCCAGATGTTCCCCGTCGTGATAAATAGCCACACTGTTCTGATTGCTTCGTTCATAATCAATATGCTCCTGTTTCACGAATTCCATAAGCTCCGTCCATAGCTTTCCCTCTTCAAAATGGTTGTCGACCTTTTTGCGTAGGGATATTACGGAGTACGCGGGGATGGATTTTACTGTTACATTATAGTATTGGTCAAATTTGTTTGCTTCAATATGTGCGATTGCCGAGCGAAGCTGCTCTATGCGCCTTTTTTCCCTGGTAATGAGTTCTTCAATATCGTTGATTTTACCGTGAAGACTTTGAATTAGATACCCGTCATCCCAATTTTGCAGTAATTCCTTTGTTTCGGAACTCCGGAAATTAAGGTCACGCAGCATAATAATTTTCTGTAATTCAGGAACCTGTTCTGCCGAATACATTCGATAACCGGTCACAGGGTCTACAGCGGAGGGCTTTAGTAAGCCTTGCCTGTCGTAGTAACGAAGCATTCGCACGGAAACGTGCGTAAGTTTTGAAAAATCACCAATTTTCAGCATTTGCTCACCTCCATGCTACCAGTATACGTTTTGATTTTTTATACTTCAAGATTCTAAGCGAAATATTTAAACGAATGGCTTTTTATACTTTTGGTTTCAGAAAAAAGATAAAAAAAGGAGTTTGGCTTTGCTTTTAAACAATATCTACGAAATTTTAAAATCTGTTGCAAAAACATATTGACTTTTTAATTTATTTTAGGTACACTAACGAAGCACTGTATGGAAGGGCTTAGAGTTAAGCGAAATAAAAGAAGCAAATTCGTGTCTGAGTTTTTCCTTATAATCTTATAATATAGATAAAATGAGATTTGTATTTAAAATTATAAAATTGATAATTATACAGGTTGACATTTATAATCGAGCAGTGCTATAATAAAAATCCACCGTTGAGAGACGGAGGACAAGTTCATAAAAAATAATTAAAAAAAGTATTGACATTGTGAAGGGCACATGATATTATATCAAAGTTGCGTCTGAGCAAGAGACAAAACGAATGAAAATTATGAACCGATGAACCTTGACAAATAAACAGTAATGCAACCCTGAAAATTCTAAATGAGTGGGACGCTCGATGAGCGAAAGACTCAGAGAAAAATTCAGAGAACAGCATCCGAGAGGATGCGACCTAAAAACAGTAAA
>JAAYNW010000092.1 GCA_012520655.1 Clostridiales bacterium
ATCCCGCTTAGTGCTGCTTTGTTCCCAACCTGACACGATTCACAGGTTCCCATTGCGTGAGACCCAAACTTCAACGCCACTTATAAAGGGCAGCTATACCAGCTAAAATCCGCGACAGAACATCACCCCTACTAGAGCGGATTGTAGGTACAGGGCACCGCTAACGCCCCGGCTGCACGGTTTTTTTAGTATACTGTTTTTTGACAGTTTTGTCAATATGAACGGCCTATATCCTTCTAAAAAGGCTAAATCTGCCTGCTATTATTCGATGCCTGAATCTGCCTTGCGCATCTGTTTTTCTATTTTGTTGCGAACGCGCAGGTCTTTAAAAAATGCGGTCAGCATATTGCTGCATTCTTCCTTCAGAACTCCTCGTGTTACCTTTACCTGATGGTTGAATTCGGGCATTTCGAGGATATTTAATATGGAGCCACCACAACCGGCCTTGGGATTCATACTGCCCATAACTACTTCCGTAATGCGCGCTTGAACAATTGCTCCGGAGCACATCTGACAGGGTTCCAACGTGACATAGAGCGTGCACTCCTCCAGCCTCCAGTCGCCCATTTTCTTGCTGGCCTTTTTAATGGCGGTAATTTCCGCGTGGGCAAGAGCGGTTTTATCCGTATTACGCCTGTTATATCCCCGTCCGATAACCTTATTATTGTGGACAATGACACATCCTATGGGAACTTCGCCCAGCGCATATGCCTTTCTGGCCTGTTTCAGCGCTTCTTTCATATATTTTTCATGTATATCCATAATTACCTCTAATTCTAACTTTTGAAATCTTATCCTATCAAGTATAATATAAACATATAAAAAATAGCAACCCATGTCATTAGGATGAAAATAGATTTAGGGAGGAATCAATAGTTATGATACGAATTCACGGTTTAAATAAAACGACACTCTTGGACTACCCAGGTCATGTAGCAGCGACGGTTTTTCTCGGCAGATGCAACTTCAGATGTCCTTTTTGCCACAACGGGAGCTTAGTGCTCAACCCGGAAAGTCAACCCTTAATAGCGGAAGATGAGGTGTTCACTTTTCTTAAAAAGAGGAGGGGCATCTTGAGCGGCGTATGTATAACCGGCGGAGAACCTACGCTCGAACCGGAGCTGAAGAACTTCATCCGTCAGATAAAGGATATGGGATATCTGGTGAAGCTGGATACAAACGGTTATCGTCCGGAGATAATTAAGGAATTAATAGAGGAAAAGCTTCTCGATTATATTGCGATGGATATGAAGAACTGCACGGAAAAATACCCGAAAACCGTAGGAATAGAACGAATCGATACAGAGAAAATAAATAAATCCATAGATTTAATAATGAATAGCGGCATTTCGTATGAATTCAGAACGACCGTTGTGAAGGAATTCCATACGAGAGAGGATATGCTGGCCATCGGCAGAGAGATAGAGGGGGCGGAGGCATACTTTCTCCAAGAATATAAAGACAGCGAACAAGCTATCGAGCGTGGCTTCCATGCCTATGGGAAAGAAGAGATGGAGGCATTCGCAGAGCTGTTAAGACCCTTCATTCCCAATGTAATGATTAGAGGCATGGATTGATCATTAGTAATATTTCCGCCTGATTCGACCGGTAAAACCGTAATCGATAATGACAGGACGGTTCTCACGTACCCCCCAATTGACAGGTCGGCATAAATCGCTGACCAATAAATTATATTTGTGGGGGATATAGCTTAAATTGTTCAGTCGGAATAATTCTCTGTTTGATTTTACCCGGTAGTAAGAGCGGACAAAGGCAAAATTAGTTATAAATCCTGCTTTTTCCATTATCAGATAGTGATTATCGCCGGAGGCGCAGAGGACTTTGGCAAAGGTGTCGGACTCATCTATTTCGGATATGAAACTTTCCACTTCATTCTGCGCATATCCTTTTATATTTTTGGCGATCTTGAGCACGGTGTCATTTCCTAAATCATAGACCTTCCGGCCTGAGCCGTTTCCCAATACCGGATAATTTCCCATTTTCAGATTATCTATTATTTGTTCCCAATCAACGGATGTGTTCATAATAAAAGCTATACCTTTCTTATAGCCTATGGTTTTCCTCTGATATAAAGCCTCTCCGGGCAGGATAAGCTCTTGCAATAAAGGAAGTATATTAATATTATATGACGGATTTTGTAGAATGTACTTTTCTCTTTTTAATTAACTCGTTTTGCATGGCTCTTTTCTATCCATGCCGCTTCCGGCCAAAATCAAAAATCTATGGCAATCAGCATGCCTGCAGGATGCGGAGGTATGAACACCGGCAGCGAAGCATCCGCACCGGCAACCGACACGACGACGGAAGAAGCGGTGCCGGCAGAAGAGACAGAGGCTGAGGAAGCTTACAAGACGAAGTTTAAGGCATATGCGATGGATGGCATGCTGGATGCAGTAAGCATTTAATAAGGAAAACTTTACGGACTTCCGAGAAACACAGATATCATGGCTTTCTACTATAATCAGAAAATGTTCGATGACAATGGATGGAGGAGACGGATGGAATCATAAAGATTAACGGCTCTCATGAAGGGCCTAAATCCTTGAAGAATGCTTCTGAAGAGGATATGAAGAATACCTCTGGGGAGGGCAGGGATATGTCGCTCATGCGTTGTACGGATACGAAGATAAAGGTAAACGGATATGAATGCTATGTATATGACACTAATGTCAATCATACGAGACAGCGGGTATCTGCTTATCTGCTGCCGCTATCAAGAACAACGGTATCTGTAGGGCGGTGCGGTGGACAGCTATCCCAATACCTTGACGCTGGAACTCGATCAGCCGTCAGCCGTCCATGCGATAAGAATAAGCTTGTATCCGCAGAAGATAGGGGAAAATAAGTAAAGTTTAAATTTTTTTAATATTTAATTTATAAAAGCCTGTAAAAGTTTATATCTTTTTTAAGAACTATACACACTCCGTACACATTTATCCTTTAATCTATAATAGATGGTTGAAGAACTCACTATTTGAATTCACTATCTCCCCCTCATAAAATAAAGAAAAAACTTCGTGTACACGAGGTTTTTTCTTTGTCTTCATTATTTTCATTTGCTATAGCACATTCTTTTTTACAACATAGAAGCTGTAAAATGTGGTAAATTAATTATGTAAAAGAGCACGTTCCACGCTCCAATAAAAATTTTCTTCGCCGACGATATCATAAATCCCCGAACGGTGGAGCATTACCATAGTTTTATTGGGAACGCCGCAGAGAATAATCTTTTTCCCTCGATTTTGCAAAGCGGTCAGCACGTGCATAAAGGCGATGGCACCGGAAATATCCATATAGGAAACACCCCGCATGGACAATAAGATGGTGTTGTAATCTTCCGCATGATTTTCCAGCGCTTCGATATGCTGTGTATTGGCGAAAAGGACAGAGCCGGTCAGATAAGCCACAACCGCATGCTCATACCTTTTGGCGAGAGCAGCATCGGTGTTGTGGATACGACTCATATCCACTTCTTCGTAGTTGATTTCAATATTGGATAAACGCCTTACCAAAAGGACCAAGGCGGTAATAACACCAATCATAATAGCGGTAGTAAGGTCAAAGAAGATAGTAGCTCCCATGGTGATTCCATATTTCATTGTGGCACCTTTAAATCTATGGGAGATGATGTATTTTATTTCAGCCCAGTCATTCATACGAAAGGCGGTAACCATAAGGACTCCGGCGAGAGCGGATAGCGGTATCTTTGCCATAACGGGACCGAGTACAAACATGAAAACGAGAAGTCCGAGTGCATGGAAGATTCCGGTAAGGCGTGTCCGGGCACCCGATTTCAATGCGACGCTTGTACGGGCGATTGCAGCGGTGGCAGGAATGCCGCCGAAAAAAGGAATGATTATATTGCCGATACCCTGGGCAACCAGTTCCTGGTCGCTGTTTAAACGGTCATTTGCCATTTTACCGGCGCTGGCGCCGCAGAGCAGGCTTTCGATCATTCCGAGTAAAGCGATGCTGACGGCAGGACCGAGTAAATTTTGGATGCTTTCTATATTTAACGAAGCCAAATCAAAGCGCGTCTCCAGAAAAAGCGTTTTAGGGATGGCACCGACAGTCGCGACATCCAGCTTCAACCCGATGGATATGACGGTGGCAAGGATGATGCTCAGGAAGGAAGCCGGAACAGCAGCATTCCATTTCTTGGGAAAGAACACCATAAATAAAATAACGAACAGACCGAGAAGAGTGGGTTCCGGATGAATAGGGAAGCCGAGGCGTCCGTAACTGAGTAATTTGGAAATCGCAGTTGAACCCTTAGAAGTAACACCGAAGAAGTTGTCAATTTGTCCAAACGCGATGATAACCGAAATGCCTGAGGTAAATCCTGTGATAACAGGTGCGGGGATAAGGCTGGTCAGCCTTCCTATATGAAATATTCCGCAGAGAATAAGAAGAATGCCGGAAATAAAAGCGGCAGTAAAAACACCTTGCATGCCGTACCTGGCAATAATGGATATCAATATGGCGGCCATAGCGCCGGTAGGCCCTGATATTTGGTAAAAACCTCCGGAGAGAGCGCCGATGACAAGACCCGCAACAATAGCCGTGACTAATCCGGCGGCCGCTGTAGAACCGCTGCTGACACCAAAAGCAAGTGCAAGTGGAAGGGCAACCGCCGCAACAGTTAAGCCCGCCATTAAATCCTGCATGAAAAAAGTTCTGTTATAATCTTTAAATTCATTCTTTAATTGTGTAATATAGTTATTAATTAGCATGTTAGCTCCCATAGAGAAAATATTGCAGTAAACGCGGCTCACATTAATTAAGAAGTCGTTTTTTACTCACGGGAACATATTATAATAGCTTTACAATTTTTCGTCAAGGACAAAAGGAGTATATCCCATGAATACACAGTTTTTCAATTATGCAATAGAAATAGAAAGAACGGGATCCATCACAAAAGCCGCACATAATCTTTTTATGGCACAACCCAATCTTTCCAAGGCGATAAAGGAATTAGAAAAGCAGCTGGGGTACGAGATATTCGAGCGTACACAAGCAGGAATCATACCTACGGAGAAGGGACGCAATTTTCTCGTTCATGCAAAAAGTATCATGGAACATGTGGAAGAACTGGAAGCACTCGGTGCAAGTGAACTGGTAGATAATCAAAAGCTGCGGATATCCATACCGAGAGGAAGCTATATAGCGGAAGGTTTTACGGAATTTGTGTCGGAACTCAACAAGGAACAGGGCATGGAGATTACAATTCAAGAAACTAATTCCATGCAGGCAATCAACAACGTAGCCTATGAAAAATTCGACTTAGGAATTATACGTTACCAGAGTATCTACGAAAATTATTTTTTGGATTTTGTAAAAAGCAACGGACTGCAGCAGGAATTAGTCTGGGAATTTGAATATCTTGTCGTTATGTCGAAAGCCAACCCGCTGGCAGAAGCGCATGTAATATGTGCGGAGGATTTGTTCAGCTATATAGAACTGTCGCATGCGGATCTGGTAATTCCCTATGTGGATAGGAGAAGTACGGGGCTTCAGGAGCAGGTGCAGAAAGAAGGAAAGCATATATACGTTTATGACAGAGGATGTCAGTTTGATTTACTTACAAGGGTTCCGGATACTTATATGTGGGTATCGCCCCTCCCGCAAACATATTTGGAGCAATATGGGCTGATACAGAGAAAATGCGATATTCCCAATAACAGTTACAAGGATGTTCTTATTTATAGAAACCGATATGAATTCAGCGAATTAGATGAAAAGTTTAAGAAGAAATTATATATGGCCAGAGATGAAGTTGCATATAGAGAATATAAATAGCATCTCTAGGTATTACTTTATTGTAAAAGAAGCATGCGGATATGCAGAAAATGATATATCTGTATGCCTTTTTTATATTTTTCAAAATGCCAAAAGTCTGGTAAACTTCTTGTGCTACTGGAGATAGGTTTAACGATAAGAAGGTATAGAAAATGCAGGATAATTTATATACTCCGCGTGAGATATTACAGAAATATATAAAGTTGTGTGTCAATAAGGTTTCGTATCCTATATGGAAAGTACTTTTATTGGGAGTTATGGCCGGTGCTTTTATCAGCATCGGAGCTGCGGCGAGCAGTGTTTCCATGTACGGAATAGATAATGTAGGTGTTGCGAGAACTGTCGGCGGCGCTGTCTTCCCTATCGGGTTGATGCTCATCATTTTGATTGGTGGGGAATTGTTTACCGGCAATTGCCTTGTTATATTCGGAATACTCGACAAGAAATATTCGTGGCCGACAATGGCCAAAAATCTTTTTTTAGTATTCATCAGTAATTTGGCCGGAGCGGTTTTAATGGCAATTCTGGTTACATACAGCGGTCAGTTTAGCTATTCCCATGACGCTTTAGGCGCATATGTGATTAAGGTGGCGCTTACCAAAGCGACGATTCAACCGGGAACAGCATTCATCTCTGCTATCCTTTGTAACATCATCGTTTGTGCTGCCGTATTCATGGCGGCGGGAGCAAAGGATCTGGCTGGCAAGATATTAGGAATCTTCTTTCCGATTTTTGTATTTGTTATTTGCGGCTTTGAACATTGTGTTGCAAATATGTATTATATTTCTGCAGGCATCTTCGCATTGGGGAATAAGAATTATGCGGCGAAGGCAATGGAACTGTACGGTTATACGGAGGCGCAGCTGTCATCGCTTAACTGGACAAATATGTTCGTGACCAACCTGCTCCCTGTGACCATCGGAAATATCGTAGGTGGGGCATTGTTTATTGGAGTTCCGGTATACTTCGCATATAGAGAGAAGGCTCACAATGAGCAGGAAGCTTCGAATGAAAGAAGGATTCCTTTAAAAGAGGTGAAAGATGGGTTTTCAGCTTAGCAGCAGTCCGTTATTTGCCAATATGACCGATGAAGACATTGAAAAATGTCTGGCATGCAGCCGTTCCGAGATTATTTCCTATGAAAAAGATCAAATCATCTTTTCCCAGCATGATAAGCCCTGTAAGCTTCACATTTTGCTGGAAGGCTCCGTAGCGATATGTAATGATTCGGTTTCCGGCAAGAGGAATATTATTGCTACTATCAACAGGACAGGAGAGCTGTTCGGAGAGGTTTTTTTATTCCTTGGCAAAGGAGAATATGATCATTATGCACAGACGGCGGAATCCGCCGTTGTTTTGCAGATGCCGAAGGAATTCCTGTATCATACTTGTGGTGAGAACTGTGATTATCATACGATGCTAATTTCAAATCTGATATCCATTCTTGCACAAAAGGCATATTATCTGAATAGAAAGCTCCAGATTATGTCCGGCGCAACCTTACGCCAAAAGATTGCCAGGATGCTGTTGCAGCACTCCTTAGGTGACGGGGATGTGACGCTTTCAATGAACCGGGAAGAAATGGCAGATTTTCTGAATGTCGCTCGTCCGTCTCTTTCCAGGGAGCTGATGAAAATGCAGGAAGAAGGTTTACTGCTGATTCATAAAAAGAAAATTAAGATTACCGATAAAGAACAAATACAAGATATTTTATAGAATTTCGAATCCGTAACTTTTGTTACGGATTTTTTAGTATTCCTTTGTTATTATGAATATTAGAAAAAATATGAAATTGAAAAAATAATTTTTCACATGAATAATAAAGGAGGAACAAATATGGAAAACAAAATGTTTTGCTACCAGTGTCAGGAGACTGCCGGATGTACAGGATGTACGCAGGCGGGTGTCTGCGGAAAGAGCTCGGAGGTTTCTGCTATGCAGGACTTACTTGTCTACGTGACGAAGGGATTGTCTGCCGTTACAACAAAACTTCGGGCGGAGGGCAAAGAAATTGATGCAAAAATCAATCATATAGTAACACGCAATTTGTTTATTACCATTACCAATGCGAACTTTGATAACGAGGCGATTGTAGCCCGCATTATAGAAACTTTAAAAATAAAAAGAGATTTACTCGGTCAGGTTGAGCAATCAGCGGACCTCCCTGAAGCGGCTCTTTGGGAATCTTACGACAGAGGAGAGTATGCGGCAAAAGCAGCGACAGTAGGAGTTCTGTCTACAGAAAATGAAGATATCCGCAGCCTGCGCGAACTCATCACATACGGATTAAAAGGTCTTTCCGCTTACAGCAAACATGCCAATGCTCTGCTGCAGGATGATGAAGAGGTGGATGCTTTTCTTCAAAGTGCTCTTGCTAAAACATTGGATGATACCTTAAGCATAGATGATTTGATTTCATTAACGCTTGAAACAGGCAGATTCGGTGTGAACGGTATGGCCCTTTTGGATAAGGCCAACACTTCGGCTTACGGCAATCCCGAGATAACAAAGGTTAATATCGGAGTCGGAAACCGCCCCGGCATACTTATTTCCGGTCATGATCTGCGCGATATGGAAATGCTCCTGGAGCAAACGGAGGGTACAGGAATAGATATATATACCCATTCTGAAATGTTGCCTGCTCACTATTATCCGGCGTTCAAAAAATATTCTCACTTTGTAGGAAACTATGGAAATGCATGGTGGAAACAGAAAGAAGAATTCGAAAGCTTCAACGGTCCTATCCTGATGACTACGAACTGCATTGTTCCACCAAAGGACAGTTATAAGGACCGGCTGTATACGACCGGTGCTGCAGGATTCCCCGGCTGTAAACATATTCCCGGAGAGATAGGGGAGAAAAAGGATTTCTCTGAGATTATCGCTCATGCAAAAAAATGTTTGCCGCCTACGGAAATCGAGAAGGGAGAAATTGTCGGCGGATTTGCCCATAATCAGGTTCTCCAGCTTGCGGATAAGGTAGTCGATGCCGTAAAGTCCGGCGCAATTAAAAAATTTGTCGTTATGGCAGGCTGCGACGGAAGAGCGAAAGCAAGAAATTATTACACTGAATTTGCGCAGGCAATACCTAAGGATGCCGTTATTCTCACAGCAGGTTGTGCGAAATACAAATATAATAAACTGGATTTGGGAGATATCGGAGGAATTCCCCGCATTCTGGATGCAGGACAGTGTAACGATTCCTATTCCTTAGCGGTAATCGCCCTCAAGCTTAAAGAGGTATTCGGCTTGGCGGATATCAATGAACTGCCGATAGTCTATAACATCGCATGGTATGAACAAAAGGCGGTCATTGTATTGCTTGCATTGCTCTATCTGGGCGTTAAAAATATTCATTTAGGACCTACGCTTCCCGCATTCCTGTCTCCCAACGTGGCGAAGGTGCTGGTAGAGAACTTCGGAATAGCAGGTATTGGTACGGTAGAAGATGATATAAAGCTGTTCTTCTAATCGAAAGAATAAATTAATAATATGAAAGAAGCTTGGGATAAACCTCATTAAATGGTTTATTCCAAGCTTTTAAACATTCTCTTTTTTGTATTTCGGATAGATTTATTCTACCTTGATTACAGACACGGGACATCCGTCCTGTGCCTCGATAGCGCTTTCTTCCAGCTCTTTCGGAACATCTTCCTGATATACTTCCGCTATTCCGTCATCGGCCATCCGAAAAACCTCGGGGCAGATGCTCGTACATAAGCCACAGGAAATGCAGCCGCTTCTGTCAAGTGTTGCTGTCATAATAACTTCCTCCTTTCTTGAAATCAGCTAATGGGTGATTTGAAGCCCTTAAACTCCCGGTTGAGGGAATGGGAATACGACCGTGAGTTGCATTTTAAATCTCTGCTCCGCAGCTACGGCATGAGGAATGCCTGCAGGCATTACTATCGTTTCGCCTGCATTCAAAGAGAATACCTGATCTCCGATAGTAATTTTTGCCTTTCCGTCCAGAACTGTCAGCATGGCATCGCCGGTTGAGGAATGAGAACTGATTTCCTCATTTTCATCGAAAGCAAATAATGTAATGCTTACTGCAGAATTTTGTGCCAAGGTACGGCTTACGACCTGCCCTTCGGAATATTCGACCAAAGAGCAAAGGTCCAGTATTTTTTCATGTTCTATATTTTTTAAATATGGTATGCTCATAAAAGAGTTCCTCCCTTCTAGTGTTTGTTCGCATCGTCTGAAACCAATCTTTTTTCACCTTCAATTGCCTGGAGAGGACGTATATTCTGCGTTACCTCTAAGACGCCGAGATATTCTCCGGCCTCATCTCTTACCGCGAAATATCGAATCAGAATAAATTTCTCTCCCATGTTAATCCAAAAGTCTTCGTGATCTTTCTTGCCGGCCTTAAAGTCTTCCACCAATTTTTCTACGATGTGAACGCTTGCCGGGGGATGGCAGTTGGAAACTTTCCGCCCGATGATGGCCTTGGTGCGGGGGAAGACGCGTTCCGCGCCTTGAGAAAAGTACCTAACGGTGTCATCCTTGCCCACAAAAGTAATATCAATCGGTAAAGTGTCTAGCATCCGGCTGAGCTCTTCGACTTTCAGCACTCCCGTCGGAAGGTTAATTGCTCCTGAGACCGGTTCCTCTTTCGTCAGCTCTTCTGGAGCTGAGACCGGAGCAGGCTTCCAGACGGGAATGTTGTCTATAAGGCAATAGCCAAGTTCGGGGCTTTCGTCTGAGATGGTCTTCCATTCATCCTGCGTCAGATTTTCAAGCAACATAGGAAGCATAATATTTTCTTCTTTAAAAATCATTTCGCTTACTCTATCCAAAAGGGCTTCGATCTCACCGGTCAAATCTGAAATCTCTTCGGTGTCCAGCTTTGCAATGACTGATTTGAGCTGTGCGCGAATTTCATCATCCACGCCCCACATGACCTTGGGAGGAGCTGTAATTCCGTACTGCTCCATATAGGGAAAGAATAAATTTTCTTTTCTTAGGTAATGAAGGTCTATCTCGGTCAGCTTTTTCAGCCCATTTTTAACTGCGTTTTGTGCGTCCCGATCCGGGAGAAGGGCAATCTGTGTGCGGACATCATCCATCACTTTTTCAATCGCCCGATTTTCCCGTTTCAGAGTGTCTGCCGGATGGCCGGGAAGCTCCGAAGCGACAGGAGGCCGATGGATGTCTTCGATGGAACCTTTGAATACTGCGGCATGAACGTCGCAAAGGCGCTGCACCTCCGTAACCGGGAGACCGTTTGCAATCAAAGCCTGCTCTGCCTGAGCAATTTCTTCTGCCGATACGTTTCCGAATATTTCGGCAAACTTTTCCTTTACTTCATCGACGCTCTTGCCGTCATGAAGCTGCGAAATCAATTCTTTTAAAATCTGTTGGCGATACTCTCTGTTATTAATTTCCGCACTCATTTTTCTTCCTCCTTTATCGTGTATCCATGCTGTGTAAAAATATGCTTTATATCTTCCAAATTCAATTTTTTGAAGGATGCGCCTTTGGGAATTGTCATAAATCTTCCCGCCGTAGCAAGCATGCCGGGTTTTGTAATATCCGTAAAGCCTGCCTCAGCCAATATGGGAATTATTCCCGAATCCGCGCTACACAATTCATAAACCGTTGAATTGAGGTCAAGAATTTTATCTGCCATCTATAACCACCTTCCTTTCAACCTTACCGGTGCATAGCATTTGCAAAACTGAAACGCCTATTACTAATGCATCTCATGGCATTATTGTAACAGCCTTTAGGAAACATATCTGTGATTGTAATCAAATTTTGGAAATTTAGTCTTTATTTTGCATAAATTTTATTTTTCAAGATTTTAGCTATCTTTACCGGTCATGGCCTTTAAGGTTTCACCGTCCAGAAGAAGAATAGTTTTGTTGCCGACAGGGCGGATGACGCCCTCACTTTCCAACTGCCCGAGCTTTCTGCTGACAGTTTCGCGGGCTACTCCTAGAAAATTTGCAATGCCTTCGCGGCTTAACGGCAGACGGATGAGAATTCCTTCCGGTACGGTTTCTCCGTATTTATCGGCAAAGTCCAAGAGAAGTCCGCCGATACGTCCATCAAGGCTGCGTACACCCATGCTTTGCATTGTGCTTTCCATGCGTGCAATTCGATCTTCCAGTGTTTCGATGATTTTTACGGCAATACCCGGATGAGCGAAGAGCATTTTATAAAACGCATCTTTTGTAAAAACGCAAGTTTTTGTAGGTTCTAATGCTTCCGCCGTGTATGCGGATTGTTGTCCGCCGAATAAGTTCCGTTCACCGAAAAAATCTCCTTCGGAAAACACATGAAGAATTTGCTCTCTGCCTTCAGGCGTAATCTTAAACCCTTTTACGCTGCCTTCATTTATGATTATGAGAGAACTGAGACTGTCCCCTTCCGAGAACAGCACTTCTCCCCTTTGATAGCTATTATGCTTTATTATGGAGGATATATGGCTCATTTCCTCCGGACTTAAGGAAGAAAATATAGGAACCTTGTGCATACAAAGCTTATGCGAACATTCTCCGGTGCAGTAATCACATTTCATCACGGAACCTCCTTACTGATTTCAAATTTCATTATTAAGTCTATTATATAGTCCCGCTCCATGATAGACAACTGTTTTTGCTTCCGGTTACCCTGTACTATTTTTCTCCTACGCTCATAATTGATGCCGGATTAAATGGAATAATCAACGGAAGTTTTATTGTTTTTCTGCTGATGTTCTTTTTATCGATTCCATTCGGAAGAATCTTCTTTTCCTATGCATGTCCTGCGGGCGGGCTGCAGGAATGTGCATTAACGGTCAATGACAGAAGTCCGAGGCAAGGCTTGTTAAGCGGGTGGTGGAAAGTGGCCTGGCAACGAGACGGGAGGGAGAAGATAACGGACGCGGCAAGCTGATTTATTCGATTACGGAGGAAGCGCACGAATATTATCTTCTTACCGTCAGATTCGGCATTCGGACGTACCGGGCATATTTAGAATGGTGCAAGGAGGCTGAAGAAATCTTGAGAAAATAATTGCGTTTAATCAAATAGATGCCTGCTGTAAATAACAGCAAGCATCTTTAAATTATCTGATTAAAACGAGCTTTGAGAAATAGCAGATTACTTTACCGACCCGTTTGAAGGCGCCTGTGGGTTCGTCATGACAAACTTATCTACCGGCATAGTGAAACAAATGCTGTTGCATGGTGTACCCAATCCCGCTTTTTCCTTTACAGCACGGATAATCTTTTCACTCATTTCTTCATCGACCACGCTCAGAATAATTTCTTTTTCGGTATCAATAGTAATACCCAGAATTGATTTCGGGGCAGCGCCTGAACCGCGGGCATTGATGATAGTTGCTCCGCCTGCTCCCTCATTACGCATGATTTCCGCAACTTCATCGGCAAATCCAATGTTAACAATAATGTATAACGCTTTCTTATAACTAGATTCTGTCACCGTAAATTCCTCCAAAATTACAAAGATAGATTAATAGGTATTGTAAATGCGATACCAGTGTTCGGTTTATCAAAGTGAAATTTTTTGACCAGCATATCTGACACAGCATCGGTTTTCTGCAAAGGCAATAGGCAAGTTATCACAACTTTATTCTCTTCCGGTACGAGACCGAACATATCTCGGAGGTAATCCGATTTGACGGAGCCTTTCCCATACATAACGGTTATCAGACGTCCGCCCTCTTCCGATAATGATTCAATAAGGGAATCTTTTAATTTTCTCCCGGCTATTATAGTAAAAAATTCCAGACAAGATGGAACATCATGTGTCACTGCTTCTATCCTCCGTGGGTACAACCCTATTTTTTGATTTTCTATATCTACGACGCTTGCGACCCTTTTCTGTCTCAACTTTAGTATCGGAATCGGAAGAGGTAGCCTGCAAAACAATCGACTCCAATTCCTGAATCTCTGCGCGTTCATTTTCTTCCATTAGCTTTTTAGATTTATTCAATCTCATATCATAAATAATACTTAAAGCCTGCACTGCAATTAAGGGCGTTACGGAAATAAATGCAATAATTCCGAATCCGTTTGTCAAAATAGACTGAGCGCCCGGTCCCTCCAAATCGGCGACAGCTTGTGCAGCTCCAAGAGTGAGAGGCGTTAAAAATGCCGATGTCAGCGCGCCGCCCGTAACCCCGCCGGAGTCGAATGCCAATCCTACGAAAAGAGTTGAAGTGAACTTCATCATAATGAGAGCTATGGCATAAAGCGGAATTAAAAACCAAAGTATATTTATTTGAGTCAATATCTTAACCATTGCAAACAGTGCGGCAAAGCCGATACCAATAGCAAGAGTAGCGCGGATTGCTATCTTCTTAATATGTCCGTTGGTAATCTCTTCCAGCTGCTCCCCGAGGACAGTAACGGCCGGTTCGGACAACGTAATTGCAACTCCCAGTACGAAACCGACTAAAGGCAACAACCATTTAAACCATCCCGGTCGAGAAGCATCCAAAAATATCTCGCCGATATACTTGCCCGCAAATGCAAAGCCGAAATCAATTCCCGACAGGAAAATGAGAAGTCCTACATATGTGGAAACAGAACCGAGCAAAATCTGGATAAGTTCTTTTTTCGGAAGCTTTATAAGCAGGAATTGGAACGGTAAATATACGATTACAATCGGAAAGAGTGCGAGGGCAACACCGGATAAGTTGGACTGGATAATTGCCCCCAGACTTTCCGTGGCTCCCGGGTCGTATACGTCAGCCGGGGGAAGTCCTCCGTTTACTGCATTAATAATAATTCCGTAAAAAAACAGTGCTAAAATAGGACCTACAGATGCAAGCCCTATGATTCCGAACGTGTCTTCATTGGCTTTATACTTTGACATGGTACCGGAAACGCCCACGCCCAGTGCCAGTATAAAAGGCACGGAAATATCGCCGGTCGTTGCGCCGCTGCCGTCAAAAGCCAATGCAATGAATTGCTCCGGAACAAAAAAGACGATAACAAAAATTGCAATGTAAAGTACGGCAAATACAATTTTGATATTCATGTCCTTCATGATCCTGAACAACGAAAATCCAACCAGCACGCCGATACCTATACCCATTATCCATATGAATAACGTCTCATCAATAATGTGCATGATCATGTGTGTCTGGCGGGCAAGAACTGCTAAAGCCGGTTCCGCAACCGTAGCAAGAAGACCGAATAAGAAGCCGAAGAAAATAATAAATACGGCTTTTTTCAGTTTAACAAGCGAACTTCCCACCAGCTTTCCGATAGGCAGGATACTGATACTCAATCCATCCAAAAATAACGACTGTCCAAGAACAACACTCGCATAGCCAACTATTAACTTTATATAATCAAATGCGTTATCCATTGGTGCAATAAACACGCAAACGATAATTATTATTGCCGCAAGAGGCAACGATGATAAAAAAACTTCCTTTAATGTGTTTATAAACCTCATGTTTATACTATATCAGTAAAAAAAGAAAGATGCAACCGTTTCTTGAGTTTCCGTAGTTTTATCCACAGACACCTTGTTTCAATGGTAATGTAATGAACAACTTTCAGAAAATGTCCAAAATATAAGGAATCACCAGTCCTTTTGTAGTAGAATTAAGTCGCGAACAAAATCTACACTAAACAATAAAGAAAGGGATTCCTTATGTTTAATTCTACTACAAATACCTACACTTTAAAACGTGAAATTTTATCTTTTTCAAACAAAATATCCCGTAAGTTTTCCAAACCGGATAAAAAGTTTACTGCGGACATGACCTGCGGCATGTTAGCTTCTGGTAGTTGCCTTCTGACTGATGTTGCAGATTAACTTCACGAAGACTCCAAAAAAGTTAACAGTGTTGAGCGACCTACCAGGCATTTAAATAAAGGGACTTCGAAACAAGCCTTACTTTCTTATCTTCAAACTGTTCGTAAATGGGTGCCCGATGATCCGGTTATCCATCTCGATGATAGCGATATCATAAAGCCTGGCGATACAAGTTCGAAGCGTTAGGACTTGTTCGGGATGGTTCCAAAAGCACTGCTACCCAAAATGTCTATGAGAAGGATTATCATGTAACGGAAGACTGCGTCATGACAAAAAACAATCATCCGGTTAGTATTTATTCCAAGATCCATTCTTCAAAAGTTCTATAAGGGTAAAAAGCGGCAGGCTTATCTATCCCATGTGAAGGTTCAGATTACAGCATCCAGAAAAGATATCTATCCGGTTCTTGTCTATGGCATTACAGAACATCCTATGATGCTCGCGACCAACAAGGAATTAAAGTCTAGGGATGATGTAATCCGGGTTGCAAGACTTTATTTCTCCCAAAGTCCGGTTCCGTCGGGGCTTGTTAAAGTGCCACTACTCTAGACACTATCACTCTGAATCATTCAAAAATCGATAGATTGGTACTTGGGAAGAATATATCCATTTTTTAATTACATTTTGCGGGAAATCAAGTTTTATGTTGTGTTGACGAGCGTTTGATGAAAAGGTAATATAAGGTACAGTATATTATTTGATGCGGGAGGTGCTTTTTTGGGGCGGCCATATACTGAGGAAGAAAGAGCGGAGATAAAGGAAAGAATAAAAGAAGTTGCTTCTGCAATGTTTATACGTCAAGGATATAAAGATTTTAGAATACAGCAGCTGACAAAGCAAGTCGGTATTTCATTAGGCGGTTTCTATACCTTTTATAAAGACAAAGAAGCTCTTTATGAAGAAATCCTGCGTGATGAGAAGAATCGGATACGAATGAAAATCCTCAAAATAATTGAAGAAGAAAATCAGACACCGAAATATTTTTTTGCCGATCTCGCCAATGTTCTTTTAGATAAAACAAATACTAACAAGTTCTATACAAATGAATACAGTAATTTGTTAGAGAACCTGGTCTGGAATGATAATCCTATCACCGCAGAGGATAACCTGTATTTTATAAAGCAAGTTAGAAAAATATGGGCAGATAAGGGAATTAAAATCTCTGCCTCCGATGAAGAACTTGCTTCCGCTGTTGCGATACTGGCACTGCTGTGCACTCATAAAGACAAGATAGGTGTTGGCTTTGATTTGTGGTATAAAGCAATTGAGAAAATGATACTTGCTGATCTTTAAATTATTAAAGATTAAATTTATCAAGATATATGTAAGCAAAACAGCACCGACACTTTGGAGACATCTGACGGACATTTGCTTTTTAGCAAACCTATGAAAATAATTTGATATTTTCACGGGTTGATGTTATACTGCTTTTAAGGAGGTGTTCTGCTTAATCAAAAAGAAAAGGACTGCTATACTCGTCGGTTTACTGCTTTGCATGGGTGCTTCATCCATCATGCAAACATATTTCAGCGGTGCACTGCCTACCATCAGCAGCAGTTTCAATTCAATCTCTTTTTACTCATGGGTACATGGGAGCTACATATTGGCTTCTTCCGTCGTAATTATATTGTCCAGCGGTCTTTGCCGGAGGTTTGGCAATAAGAAAAATTTCATCATAGGTTCTTTACTGTTTGGTATAGGAACAATAATAGCTCTTTTATGCAACTCTATGCCACAGCTCGTAATATCGAGAATAGTTATGGGGTTAGGCGCAGGAGTAGTAGTGCCGGCAACCTACGGTATAATAGGCGAACATTTTGAGAAGAAAAAGTATTCGGCTGTTTTTGCCGCTTTTGCCGTTGTGCAAATAGTTTTTAGTGGGTTAGGCAGCTTAGCCGGTGGCTATCTTCCTCAGATCGCTTCATGGCAGACAATTTTTATAATCTTACTTTCGCTTGAACTTTTAAGCTTCCTATTGGTATTCCTCAACCTTCCCGATAACGCTCCGGTAATGCAATCGGAGCATTTTCGTTTCCGTGAGCATCTGCTTATGATTATTGCTATTCTTCTCACAACCCTGGGAATTGAGTATGCATACCATCAACAATATCTGCTGCTTATTTTCAGCGCTACATTGCTTTTCTGTGTGGTATGGAAGGACATCAAAGGCAAAAATATACTGCTTCCGAAGGAATTCATAAGCGATTCTTTATTGAGAAATCTGTGCCTTCAGGTATTTCTGCTGGGAGCATTCTATAATGTTTGTCTTGCTTAATTCGCAATTTGGGCAGCAGTATCGGTACCATACTATTCCAGTTTTCGATCAATTATCCGCAGCAATATTGTATCGGCGGCGTTCTGATTCTTGCCGTATTAGGAGTTATTGCAGCGTCTGTTTCTTTTCACTTTAAGCATATTTTGATTGAACCGAAGACGTGAGCTAGGGTTTACAGGAGGATTTGACCATGAAATATATTAGAAGATTTCGGGAAATAAAAAAAGAAGATGTTTTGGTCGTCGGAGGGAAGGGCGCAAATCTGGGTGAAATGTTCAATGCCGGTCTGCCTGTTCCCGATGGATTTTGCATTACGGGAGATGCGTTTGACGTATATATGAGACGAAACGGCTTCGAACAGCGGGCAGCGGTTTACAGTGAAATACTTTCTTCTGAAATCGCGTCCGGACAGCTTTGGGATGAATTAGAACAGGAGATCTTTGAATGCTATTCATTTCTCGGACAAAATGTGAGAGTTGCCGTCCGTTCTTCCGCTACCGCCGAGGACTTACCGCAAGCAAGCTTCGCAGGGCAGCAGGAGACCTATCTTAATGTTGTCGGTAAAGAGGAGCTAATTATCGCAATCAAGAGGTGCTTCGCGTCACTGTATTCTGCACGCGCCATGACATACCGGAAGAAGGCAAACTTTGGTGATATCAAAGTATCTTTGGCAGTTGTTATTCAAAAGATGGTGGAAAGTGAAGTGTCGGGCGTACTTTTTACCGCAGATCCGGTCAGTCGCAATACGGACAATATGATGCTCAATGCCTCGTGGGGGCTTGGGGAGGCGATTGTCTCGGGGAAAGTAACACCGGATATCTATATCTACAGCAAGAAGCGCAATTGTATTATCGAAAAAAAACTGGGTACTAAGGATATTCTGATCTGTTATGGGACCTCAGGAATTGAGGAAAAAGTAACTCTTTCAGAGCCAAAAAGTAAATTTTGCCTGAATGATGAGCAGGCTCTCGGAGTTTTTACAATGGGGCAGAGGGTAGAAAGGCATTATGACGGTCCGCAAGATATTGAATGGGCAATATCGGGCGGAAAGTTATATTTATTACAATCCCGCCCTATCACTACGTTAAACAAAGCGGATGAAAGACAGACGGAGCTTTCCGCAGTTCAAAAGGCAGTGCTGAGTAATTGGATTGAGCATTGTCCCATTCCTCTTTATCCCCTGGACATAGAGCCATGTGAAATCGTAGATTATTCAAAGTCAAAAGTTTTCCATGATTTAGGCGTTTCAATTGGCGGCGAACTAAGCATGGATGAGAAGGGCATACTTTCTTTTTCGGCTGGTACGATGCGCATCTCTCCGCGTATTGCAAAAGTTCCGTTTCTGCTTCGGCAGTTTACAAATTATACGGCAAATTCTTCAAAAACAGACCTTGCATTTTCCGGGATCAGAGAAAAGCTTAGCGAAATAGCCGCGGTAAAGGTCTCTTTGTTATCCGAACGCATGTTGGTTCAGCAGGTAAAAGCTCTTATGAACTTATCGGAAGAGATTGCGTATGTACGCTTTCGCTATAATATTTTCCCGTCGGTCGCTGTTTCCAAACTCCTTTATCCGACCTTGCGCCGAATAGATAAGAATATCAATGAATTCGATTTGCTAAGCGACTTGCCCTATAAAACATGGGAATTGAATATTGCGTTACGAAAACTTGCCGCTTATATTCAGAAAAATAGCGACTTGAAAAATACTATATTAAGACAAAGAATAGTCGACAGCAAAGCCATAAGAGCCATTCGGAAGGACTATCCCGATTTTTCAGATATGCTCCAAGATTTTCTCAATGAGTTCGGATGGAAATCCGATAGCAGCTATTGCGCATTCGGATCTGTATCATGGAACGAGGATATGACCTCGTTATTTTCTTTAATAAAAGCTTTGCTTCAGCAGGTGAACAAGGACATAGGAAATAAAAAATATCAGGAAATCCTTGAAGAAATTGAAAGGCGCTTTTCTGCAAATAAAGCTACCAAGGTACGCAAAAAGATTGAGGAAATACGTGGGTATCATCTCAACCGGGAAGAAAGTCTATACCTAATTGAAACGTGCTATGGCTTGGCACGAAGAGCGGTATTCGAGCTGGAACGACGGTATCCGGAAATATTCGAGCAGTCCAAAGATATACTTTATCTTACACTGGCAGAAGTATATGCATTGCCTGACGGGAGGCTGGAAAATAAACACAGAGTTTCAATCAGAAAGGAGAACCGCCCTAAAAACGAAAAATTGTGGAACAGTCTTTCTCTTGACGGGAAGTCGGGTGACTCCAATATATTAACCGGGGTGTCAGGCAATGGGGGTATCTGTCGGGGAAAAGTCAAAAAAATTCTCACCTTGCAAGAGTTCGGTAAAATGCAGCAAGGCGACATTCTGGTTTGCCGATATACCGACCCCTCATGGACACCGCTGTTTGTCCTGGCTTCCGCAGTCGTGTCCGATACCGGCGGCCCGTTATCCCATAGCGCTATCGTCGCAAGAGAATATAATATTCCCGCTGTATTAGGTTGTGGCAATGCAACCGATGCATTACACGATGGTGAGGAAATTGTGGTTGACGGAGACAAAGGCGTTGTTCGGATTGTATCATAATCAAAGCTCTGGCTTGTATCTTAGCGTGTCCCGGACTGTTTATTAATCCGATAATGTCTATCAATACGAACCTGTAAGACGGATAGAGCACAAGAAAAAGGGGTGATAATAACGTGCATCAAATTAACTGCCACCTATACCTTGTTTAAGCAAAATATATTACATTAACTATATTCTTCGCTTTAATACTGAGACTATCCATCTCGTAGCTCCCTGGCTTTGGGCGGTCGCAACGGTACTTACTAATTCCCAACCTTGGGCACCCAGCTCGTTTAATTCGTTTTGAAATTCCATCGAGTCAACCTTCCCGCCCCAAAAACCTTTTGCATCTGTAATCAGTGTTTTATATTCAAACCTTTCCATGCCATGTCCTCCATAAATTATTAAGTAGTCACCAGTGTAATATGTAATATAGGATATTGTCAAGCTATTCATCGGAGAGGCTATTTTCCCGATCAAATGGAATATAACATCCTTCAACGATAAGATTTTGATCGTTTTCAATTGCGGTCTTTATCATTTAGGTTTTGCGACAAAAGCATTTTACCTGTGTGTGAACTGCCCGCAATTAAAACAAAGCTACTGACGGATTGCAATCTCACGGAGAATCTTTATCACTATGACATTCCTTTTACGGTAGAACATGAGATGTCATTATTAGCCGAAGCCGGGTTTCGGTCGGTTAAAAAGGTATGGGGCGTTGAAAACACGATTATGCTTCTATCAACTAAATAGGATATAATAGATTTATTGTTTAAGTGTCTTAGGAAAGTCTTAATAATTTATAACTCAGAAATTCCTTTTCAGTCAGCACCTTACCACGTATTTCTTTTAGGTGTAATTTTGTTGCTATTCGCTAAAATGAAGTAGACGTTCCTATGCTTTTTTTGCATGTTGGTAACAAAAAAATGTATTATAGTAGTCAAGGGGTTTCTTAATAACAATAAATGCTGTAGTTTTGAGAGGGTGATGCAATGAGAATAAAAATGGAGCAAGATCCGTCTTATGCGGATATTGATATAACTGTCCGATATGCCGAGGAAAATAATAAGGTTAAGCGCATTATTTCTTATCTGCAATCGGTTGATACGCAAATAAAATGTAATATAGATGACACCGAAAAAATGATAAATGTTGCAGATATTTACTACATAGAAAGTGTTGAAAAAAAGACTTTTGTCTATCTTGAAAAGTTAATTTATTACACAAATTTTCGTTTATATCAATTGGCCGAAGATTTAAAGGAATACGGTTTTGTGCAAATTAGTAAATCATGTATATTGAATATAAATGTTTTGGAAAGTATCAAGCCGCTATTTAACAGCAGAATGGAAGCAACTTTGAAAAACGGCGAGAAGGTTTTTATTAATCGCAAGTATTTGAGAGAAGTGAAAAGAGCACTAGGAGGTGACGACGAGGCATGAAAAGGTTTGTTGTAAATGTTTTTGCTACAACGGGAATATCTTTGCTAATATTATCAATCGTTGCGCTCTGCTATAATGCTGAATATCTGTGTATAACAACGGTATTTCAAGTGTTGGGAGCAAATTTTATTGTTCATTTATGGTTATTGCTTTTTCATAAGTTTGAGTTAAAATATCCGATATTTGAAATGACAATAGAAGTTTTATTTATAATTGTTACTTTGCTTGTCGTTGGAGCTATTTTTCAGTGGTTTACAAGCACGCCTATATTGGTACTCATCACTATGGGTATCGTAACTTATGCTATATCGCTTATTCTGAATGTAATAACTATGAAGCAAGAAGCGCAAAAAATCAATTTGCTCATCAAAAAGAGAAACAAGGATTTACAAAAACAGCCTTTGCTATAATGAGGAACCAATATGCTTAAAAGAAAAGAGAAATCACTATTTATTGTGCTTATAATTTATCTGATATGTTTTGCATTTCGCATATTCGAATATTTTATACTACGCACAGATCAAACATTTTGGGGAGAAGCTTTTATACATAAACTGATAGGCATTGCTATTCTCCTTATTGTAATGAAATGTTATGATTACAAGCCGAAAGAAGTTGGGTTTTCCAAAGATAAATTACTCCTTAGTCTATCAAAAGGCCTGGCTTTTGGTTTGGCAATATTCATACTTGCATATTCGGTTGAGGCCTTAATGTTTGCTTTACGGGGAAATTTTGAGACACTTGATTTATATGTAAGTGCATATGCCGTTGACGGAAATATCGGTAATCAAACAGCTTTTATTTTCTTTGTGATCTGTATTACCGGGAATATCATTAACGTAGTAATGGAAGAAGGCATTTTCAGAGGTCTGTTCCAAAAGGTCTTTGAAAAGAAATATGGCTTTATCGTTTCCGCTATAATGGCGTCAGTTTTGTTTGGTATGTGGCACATAATTGCACCGATTAGAAATTACTATGATGGAATAATGAGCTTTAACGGGTTTATTGTCAATTCAATAATATTAGTTTCTACTTCTTGTCTGGTCGGTTTCAAGTTTGCAATGATGACAAAATTGACAGGAAATTTGTATATGGCAATGGGAGATCACTTTGTCAATAATTCAATTGTAAATATGATTCATGTCATTTCCAAAGCAGGGGCAGACGAGCTTATGGTTGTGAGAATTTCAATTGCTCAATCCATATCGTTTATAGCCTTGCTGATATGGTATATTGTTGCGCAACGCAAGAAACACTGATAAGCGTAAACAGCTAAAAAATACACAGAAAGGAAAAGCCCCAAAGATCTTGTGCATGTAAAAGCTATATTATTTATAATTTACTGAAATTTAATAACGGAATCTATCGCTTTGGAAATTCAAAAAGTCTGGGATACGGAAGAATCAGCATGGTTGTTGAAAACGAGAGTGAGGTACCGGAATATGAGAGTTTATGAAATCTGGCTTGTAGCAAAAGGGTCTTTGACACAGCTTCCAGATTCTCAAAGGCTGTTTGGTGCACTGGTCTATATGTACTCGGAAAAATATGGAGTCCATGCTGCGTCAGAACTGACAAGGAAATTGTTAGAAAAGAAAATTCATTTTTCACTTTCAAGTGTAATACCACAGGGGTATTTTCCAACACCGCAGGATTTTTGCAGTATGCTACTTTGTGCTTCATAGTCCCCAAATACCTCTGTGTATTCAGGAAAATATATGGCGAACCATCTGGCAAATCTGTTTTTGAACTGGATAAGTTCCCTGTTAAGTCTCTTCCGATTCGCCGCCATAATCCTTAAATCTGCATACACACCACCCGGTGTATATGGTGTTGAATACCGTCCTTCGATAACCAATTTTGCTATTACCTTGGGATCCTTGTTGTCATTCTTGCTTTGGCTATTGTCATCCAGTTCCTTGGTCTGCTTTACCGCATACGGGTTAACCATAACCAGAAGGATGCCCTCATCCTCAAGATAAGCGCCAAGATCAAACCAGTAATGACCTGTTGGTTCAATACCTACAATTACATCTGACTTATTGTTCTTGTCCTGTAACCACTGCATCCAGTTTTTGAAGCTGTCGAAGCCTTCCCTGCTGTTGCTGAATTTAAAGACCTTCCCAAGTTCGATGCCTCGCCAGTCTCCTTTGAACGATGATTTTGTCAACCGGCTAGTTAACAATCATTATTCTATGGGTGGCACTCATTTTTTTGCAAACCTGTTATTTGTTACTTAACAGGAATGCTCCTTGGATTTGTTCTGCGGATATCTCCCGGACGGGGATACCCAGCTTTTTAGCTATCTGAAGCTCCATCGCCATGCCGGTGGACATCCGGCTGCCACAAAGCTATAGCTCACCGCAGTCTGTGCCGCATATACCGTACTCATGAGGTTGGCTTTGGTGCTGGTGTCCAGTCCGAACTGTCCGGCAACGCGGGGGATTTCACCGGCTGCCAGCATCAGCCCAAGACCCAGCAGGGCATGATCTTTTACTGCCATAAGTCCGGCAATCAGCACTGTTGCCTGCAAAAATGCCGTCAGGCACAGGCCGATGACCTGCTTGCACCATGAAACGAAGCCGTCAATGTAGCCACGGGGAACACTGAACATATACAGGCTCCCCACAGCAATCTGGATGAGCAGGATGCCGCCCCGTTTGAGGTTGGAAAAAACACCTTAATGACTGCGTATCCCATGAGGATTAATATAAAGATCATCATGATGGGGCTGGTGATGGATTTCAGGCCGCCGAACACGCTGCTGGTCATGGCCTGCTCCAGATTCCCCGCATCCAGTAACGATGCGATGTTCCAGAGGTTTTCTCCCTTGGAAACACACAGGCAAAGCCACAGCATGAGCCATGACTTGCCAGCCTTAGGCGCGCCGCCGAGGATGTGCAGTCCTATCGGGATGAGAGAGGACACCACGAAGCGTGGCGTTTCAAGCTGCGTGTTCAGGAGGGTTTGTCCGTCTATGGTGGTAAGGGGGTTGAATTCACAGTCCACCTTCCTTTTTCTGCTGTTGATTGCTGTGTCTATCTGAAAAGACCGCCGAACGACCGTACGCTCCGATGGCGGTCTTGGACTTGATAAAAAACAGTTCCTCACTTCTTAAGGGGAAAAAGTGAGGGACTGCACGGAACTATTTTTACTTTTCCAAAAGCTTGCGAAGCTTTTTTAGAATTTTGACCTTCCGATAGTGAAGTGTCATCTGTGGAATACCTGTCTCTGCCGCTAACCGACGCTCGCTCTTGCCATGGAAAAACAGCTCACGGATCAAATTCTGTTCTTCCATGGAAAGCGTTTTGATACAAACCATCATTCTTTCAATCATCACGGCATTTACAGACTTATCCTCAACGCTTTCGGATTCCACCTGAAACTGTTTGTTCGCTTCCAAAAGCATGTCATAGGAAACCTCCCGGCTGGGGATGCGGATTATTGTTCCTGTGACTTTATCCGTTTTACATCGGTCTACCTTCAGATCATGTTGTTGATAGGTCATTTTATTGTCGCTTTTTTTCAGCACCTCTATGATTTCATTGCTCAGACCGGGGTACTTTTTCCGGTAGTCAATCCAATTTCTATACTTAGCCATAAGGCTTGTCCTCCATTTCAAGATTTTTTTGGAATCAGGAAAATGAAGAACAGGCGGTGTAGACCGGCAGTCAACGGAACCGCCGTTTCCGAACAACAAAAAAACGCCCAAACGGAATAATTCCGAATGAACGTTTACGAACTGATATATCCTGTTTTGGCGTAATGTAGATTCTGACTGGAGAGCATACTTATCCCAGGATAAAACCGTGCCTTTTAAACACAGTTCAACAACAGGAGAGGAAAAAGCATAGATGTCTGCTTCATCACGCCGAGCCGCTGCCCGGCAGCGGCTGATTATTCTTTACTGCATACTGAATGCGCATAAAAACACCCTTCGAACCCGTAAGTCCGGAGGGATTCAATCGTCATTCAGGCATAGAAGTAAACCCGCCAAACTCGCGTTTTTTATTGGTCGGGTACGTTTTTTGTTTTTTGATAGGCAAATCCGTGAAAAACAAAAACAAAATAGCAAGTCTTATATATAATTTTTGTTATGCAAATAGACTGCCTTTTCTTTCAAGCAACTTGATGTTTACAATAAGTTCGTATTGCAAGGAAAAGGAATACAGGAATTTCAATTACTGCGGCGGCCATTGTGACATAAGGCGACCAAATACTTATTGAACCTATATGCAGAAAATTAAAGCCTGTCAGTTGGTAAAGCAGGCTGTTCTGCATACCGATCCCGCCTGATGGCAAGATAAAAGTAAGCCAATTAGCCCCGGCTGAATAGGTGAATATC
>JAAYNW010000093.1 GCA_012520655.1 Clostridiales bacterium
AAAGAACCTCTCGAATTGCAGTAAGTGAAGTATCCCTGGTCCGCATTTCCGGTAATAGCATTTATGTCAGAGGATTAGATGCTTTTATCGATAGTCCCGTTCTGGATATTAAAGCGAGCAAAAGTTAGGTCCGATAGTTTTATAGAAGAATTTGGGTAACAAGAGTCATCTTATTTTCAGAGCATATTCCCAAAATTAGCATAGAATCTGCTTATTCTATTTAATATTATGTTATGCTTAACATGTCAGTAAATATTTGAGTACTATAATCCAAAATGTCCATTTTTAAAGTAATAAAAGGGCGGTATTTCTATTTTAAATTTTAGAATATAGGAGAATGAGATGGTCAACAAACTAAAAGAGTCTTTTATTGTATCCGGTGAGGAAATTATCAAAAAAGTAAAGGAAATTATTCAAGAAGGCAATGCCCGTAAGATAATTATTAAAAATGAGAAAGAGGAAACTATAGCAGAATTTCCTCTTACTGCAGGGGCAGTGGGAGCATTGCTCGCACCTGCATTAGCTGCTTTAGGAGCTATTGCCGCCCTGGTCTCCAAATGTACGATCATAGTAGAGAAAAAAGAAGATAGCAATAAAGGGGACCATTAACTTAGAAATTAAAACATTTACTCACCGTTTTATATTTAACAATTACGTTAATTGTTATCTTATTAAAGATGGTGAAATCTATTTTCTTATATATACCGGTATGCCACGTAATTGAGCAGTATTGACGATATAGTAGAAAAGTGGTACAATACATCTGTCTTAGATTGTCCGTTTTAGTTCGTTCGGGCCTCATCATCTAACCCGTTATTCTACTTGTTAAGGATCCTAAAGACGTTCTTAAGGCAACGCTGTTCAAGAAAAAACAAAAGATAGCAGATGGGCGGTTCTGTACTTCTTGCAGAGCCGCCTTTTGTCTTATTGGGGTATTGTATGAAGTTAATTGATTTTTTTATAGAGCATCCTAGAGTTGCAGTCGCATTTTCCGGAGGTGCCGATTCAGCCTACCTTTTGTATGCCGCAGAGCAGTATGCAAAAGAGGTACAGGCTTATTATATTAAATCTGCTTTTCAACCGCGGTTTGAACTGGACGATGCTCTGCTTATTGCCAAGGAACTTGGTGTGCCAATAAAAACTATAAATTTGGATATTGTTGCAGACCAAAAAATAGCATCTAACCCAAGTAACCGCTGCTATTACTGTAAGAAAAAAATCTTTGAGACTATTAAAAAACAAGCTGAAATAGATGGATTTCCTGTTTTACTTGACGGAACAAATGTGTCTGATGATGCTGATGATCGTCCCGGTATAAAGGCACTTTATGAATTGTCTGTGCTTTCACCGCTGTGGTTGTGTGGATTTACTAAAGCTGAGATTCGCCGGCTTTCACAAGAAGCAGGGCTGTTTACATGGAACAAGCCTGCCTATGCTTGTCTTGCCACACGGATTCCCACCGGAGAACAGATTACCGAAGAAAAGTTGAGAGCAACAGAAGCTGCAGAAAATTATCTGTTTTCGCTTGGATTGAACAATTTTCGGGTGCGGCGAATAGGGAATGCTGCAAAAATACAGGTTCCTGCTGCACAGATTGAAAAAATTATTAAAAACCGGGAGAGTATTATTGCGGAAGTGAAGCAGTATTATTCGGATGTTTTACTAGATTTGGAGGTGAGGGAATGAAAACGGAAATTAAAACAATTCTCGAAGCTGTACGAGTTGGAGAAATGACGGTGGACGATGCCATTTTGGCTCTGAAAAAAGAGCCGTTTGAGGATATAGGCTATGCTAAAATCGATCTGCATCGTGGCATTCGTCAAGGTATGCCGGAAGCCATATATGGTGCCGGGAAAACTGCGGAACAGATTATAGGGATAGCGGAGAAAGTGAAGCTTAACGGACAGAATACCATTCTAATTACACGACTATCCCCGGAAACAGCTGAAAAAATTGGAACAATATATGAGATGAACTATTATGCGGAAGCCAAAGTTGGAATCATTGGTCCAATTCCTTGTGCTGACGGAATTGGAAGGATTGTTGTGGCAACTGGGGGAACCAGCGATATCCCGGTGGCGGAAGAAGCTGCATTAACCGCCGAAGTGCACGGCAACGAAGTTGTTCGTCTGTATGATGTGGGCGTGGCCGGGTTGCACCGTCTGCTTGCCCATTTAGATGAAATTATGAGTGCAAGCGTTATTATTGCCATAGCCGGAATGGAGGGTGCACTTGCCAGCGTAATCGGAGGGCTTGCAGATTGTCCTGTAATTGCTGTTCCTACAAGTGTCGGATACGGTGCATCGTTTAATGGATTGTCTGCTCTTTTATCTATGTTAAACTCTTGTGCTAGCGGGGTATCAGTGGTCAATATCGACAACGGTTTCGGAGCAGGATATCTGGCAAGTATGATCAATCATATGGAGGCGAAATAAAATGAAAATTTTATATCTGGACTGTGGCATGGGTGCCGCCGGTGATATGCTGACAGCGGCTTTGTATGAACTTCTTCCGGATAAGGAGGATTTTCTTGATGAACTGAACAGTCTTGGTATTCCCGGAGTCACTGTTTTTAGTGAAGCATCTGCAAAATGCGGAATTCAGGGTACATACATCACGGTAAAGGTTAATGATGAGGAAGAAAGAGAAGAAATCTATTCTCATGACCATGAGTATGAACACAGTCATTCTCATAAACATACACACGATCATGAACACTTCTACGAGCACAAACAATCCCATGACGGAGAGTATATACATCATCACAGCAGTATGCATGATATCGAACATATTATTGAAAGGCTGCCGATATCCGAAAGGGTAAAAGCGCATATTTTTGCGGTCTATTCACTGATTGCGGAAGCAGAAAGCCATGTTCATAGTGTTCCTGTTACGGAAATTCACTTTCATGAAGTTGGCACAATGGATGCCATTGCGGATATAACGGCGGTTTGTATGCTAATGGATCGCTTATCTCCCGAACAGGTGATAGTTTCTCCGATTCATGTAGGCAGTGG
>JAAYNW010000008.1 GCA_012520655.1 Clostridiales bacterium
AAGCTTCTTCGGAAGTAGCGTTTCCGAGGAAAATATCTACCATGGCGTTATCGAAAACATCTCCTGCTTCCACACTTGCCAAAGACTCGTTGTAAAATCCGAAGGTACCTGTCATGCTGGAAAGAATATCCTGTACATAAGATAACTGCGCCGGTGCTTTATCGTAATCAATTTCCACATTATTTACAACCGGAATCTTTCCTCCTACTTCCGCCGTATATTTCTGTGCTGTTTCATCTGTAAAATATTTCATCAATGCAATTACCGCATCCGGATGTTCTGTCGAAGAGCTCATAACAAGATTATCAGTCTTAACAATCATACGATTCGGATCCGCTCCTCCCGTAACTGCCGGGAACTGGAACACACCGCATTTAGGTTCGAAGTCAGGATTATTTCCATTAATCTGTCCGATAGCCCAAGAACCTTGAATCAACATTGCTGCTTCACCGTTATAAAAAGCTGCAGTTGCCTGATCATTGGAATCGCCTGCTGCCGTCGCCTGGAAATATTGAGATAATTCTTTCAGCTTATTACCCGCATCGATAAAGGTAGGATCGGTCCACTCCATCTGATGATCCGCAATATTCTGAAGATTATCGGGGCCGCCTACACGGTCACAAAGATATCCGGCAACCATGGAAAGACACCATGCTGTTCCTGCTGAACAAGAGATTGGGGTATATCCGGCATCTTTAATTTTCTGACAGGTCTCTAACAATTCATCATAGGTAGTAGGAACCTTCGCTCCTGCTTTTTCGAATATTTCCGTATTATAGAAAACGCATGCAGCTGCAAAGTTTGTCGGAACGGCCATTATTTTTCCATCATATGTAATTCTTTCAAAAATTCCCCCGCTGAAAGTATCATACCAATCCTTCTCCTGATTTGTAAGAATGTCCGTTAAATCAGCAGCAACACCCGCATCCACATACTGTGTCAGATTAGGACCCGGATTACACGTGAATAAGTCCGGTGTATCCTTTGCTGCGATCAGAGCATTCAATTTTGTATCATATTCTTCCAGATTAGTCGTGATAACTTTTACATGATAAGTGCCTGCATAGTCATTATTAAACCTGTCGATGACTTCTTTATAACCTTTTGTGATTAAATCCTCCGTCGCCTCAAGGTCATCCCAAAACATCCATGTAATTTCTACTTCTTTTCCGGTTGAAGCCGTTTCAGTTTTCGCCGTATCTGTACTCTTCGTGCTGCTCTCTGTCTGTTCCGTACTTGTAGTACTTGCAGTACTTGTGCTTCCCGTATCGGTAGATACTCCACAGCCTGACAGAAGACTTACAGCCATTCCAACCGACAGTAACAATGACAATAATTTTTTCTTCATTTACTTTTCCTCCCTATTAATTTAATTTTGTAACCGTAGTTTCATTTTAAAATGTTATTTTGGTTACTTAATATCGGGTAACTTTGTAACCTTAAGATAACACACTATTTTTTTACTTTCTTTCTAATAATTGCCTTGTGATTATTAATTATTGCTATTTTATTTATATCATAATTATAAATAGTGTCAAAATATACTATTTTTATAGTTAATTATACAACATATTTAACAAATAAAATTTATTTATGGATTAATATGTTTACTTTTTTACCTAGTATTGCTACTATTTTAGTAAATCATTTGATGTTTATAATTAACATAATAGCAACAATTAACTTTTAATAATTGTTATTATACATCATTTTAGATATGGATTTATAAATGATTAAATAAAATGGGGGAAAGGAAGTATGAAGGAATGATTGAGAATTTAAAAGGTATTTTTGAAACGGTAAATTTTAAAGAAAATACTAATTTAAGACTTTATGATAATGATGAATATGAAGACTATCCGCCCCACTGGCACACTCCTCTTGAGATTATTATGCCCACGGAAAATATATATACTGTCGTTTGCTGTGAACGTACCTTCGTACTTCGGGAAGGCGATATTATTCTTATCTGTCCCTGCTGTCTCCATACCTTGTATGCACCGGAACAGGGAAGGCGGATTATTTTCCAGCCCGATATATCCGTACTCAGAGAAATAAGGGAATTGGATACCGTACTGTCCATCTTATCTCCTGTTATTGTCATAACCCCGGAGGAGTATCCTCAGATTCATCCTCAAATTCAGGCTTTGTTATTAGATATAAAAGATGAATATATAAGAAATACATCCCTTGCAGAAGCTGCTATTTACGGCAAACTTCTCTCCATTCTTATTATGATTGGGCGCAGCTATACGGAAAACAGGAGGAAATTTGACGTTACGAATAACAAGCAGCAGGAATATACCGAAAAATTCATGTATATATGCGATTATATAAGCGCCCACTGCACGGATAATTTAACTTTGGATGATGTGGCGAACCTTGCCGGATTCTCGAAATTTCACTTTACAAGGCTTTTTAAGCAATTTACTAACGTATCTTTTTATAAATACTTGAATCAAAAAAGAATTGCTTCAGCAGAAAAGCTCCTTGCCAATCCTGAGTATACGATAACGGATGTAGCTCTGAATTCCGGGTTTTCCAGCCTTTCCTCATTTATTAGGATGTTCAAAATCATTAAAAACTGTACACCTACGGAATTCAGAAACATGTATAGTATTTCATAGAATTAATTCCGAAAAACGGGCATAATTGCTACTATGGGTATCATGATTAGATGTCGCATAGATACCCATAGTACAGCCTACAAAACCGCCGGCAGCCTCTGAGGTAAGACGGCGGATATCTATATTCATCAATTTATTTCCTTCTGCCATGCAAATAAGCTCCAACCCCTTTAGATGCATTTTTAGTCTATGAGCATTTCTATTTATTTCATCCTGAAATAGAACAATTTCTTTTCCTTCTTCCACCTTAACAATCTTTATGCTTTGACCTTCCTCATTGCCGCTTGATACCGTTATAACAAATCTCACATAATTATTTTCATCGTGTAAATAAATAAGCCCCGCCTCTTGATTGTTGCAAGGTGTGAATTCTATCATTGTTTCCATATGAAAATCCATAGAAGTAACCCTTGTTCCTATATAAGCGGGAGATAAATCATCCGACATACATTGAGGCAAAGTCTTAAGCGCAATTTTTCCGTTTTCTTCAACCTCATACATACCTTTTTCGGGAAAGCGAAAAAAAATACATCTTTTATCGAGCGGGTTTTTCCATTTAATATTTTTCTCATCTTCACATAAGTTCTGTTCTGAATCTATTTGATCTCCGGAAACCTCTTGAATATCTCTAAGCTTTCCTTCTCCCGGATTAACTATAGGCCAATTATTTTCCCATACAAGTTCTGCAAAAAATGTCTCTCGTCCGAGGGGTGCATATCCTTCTTTAGGCCTCGTTCCAAGCATCACGATATACCACTGTCCATTCGGCGTCTCAACAATATCTCCATGTCCGACATTCTGCACCTTTGCATTGTGACCAAGATGCCTATGAGTAAGAATAGGGTTATAAGGACAAGGCTCATAAGGGCCGAATAATCTTCTACTTCTAGCTATGCATATACTATGCTCGTAAGCTGTTCCGCCTTCCGCAATTAGTACATAATAATAATCTCCTCTTTTATATAAATGGGGACCTTCCGCCCAAACAGCATTTTTAAATGCTCCGTCCCACACTACATGAACCTCTCCAGTCAGTTCTCCTTTATTTAAATCCAGCTTCTGTATCCATATTTCACAATCACCATAATACTTTGCATCTTTTTTTCCACGTTGTCCTATATAATAGCAATCGTTACCTTCAAAAAATAAACTGGGATCTATACCCTCCGCATCTTTTAAGTAAATAGGATCGGACCAAGGACCCTCCGGCTTTTCTGCCGTTACGTAAAAATTACCTCCTCCCGACACATTTGTCGTAATCATGTAATAAGTTTCTTTATAATAACGAATGCACGGCGCATATATACCATGAGACATCTTGACCCCCTTCAGTCTAAGCTGCTCCTCACGTTCCAGCACATGTCCTATCTGCTTCCAGTGTATCAAATCTCTGCTATGAAAAACCGGAACTCCCGGAGCATAAGAAAATGTAGAATTTACAATATAATAATCATTTCCGACTCTGCAAATTGACGGGTCTGGATAAAAGCCTTTCAACAACGGATTATAAATATTTCCCATCCTTACCTCCCATTTGATTTCTGCTTTATACAATTATAGTCTATCATTTATTGCTTTACTATTTAATTATTGCTCTGCTTCTCTCAATTATTGTGTTTTATAGAAAAATTAGTATATAATGCTTATAAATAAAAGTCTCAAACCACAATATTTTGATTTTGTACACTTATTAACTCTTATTAACAATTGTGAAATTCTCTCAACTTGCTTGTTTTACAATTACATAATTATTTATTAATCATAAGGAGATAGAATTCAAAATGAAAAAAGACACAAATTACTTAACTGTAGCTTCTATATTTCAATCGCATATGGTAATTCAACGAGACAAGCCTATTGTTATATGGGGAAATGCTCCGGACCTTTCGAATATTACCGTTAATTTCTGTGGCAGTACCTATACTGCTGCAGTAACGGATCAAAAATGGCGCTGTGTCCTTCCTTCTATGGATGCCGGAGAAGGGTATACGATTACTATATCCTGCAGCCATGAGGATACAAGCCCCATTATTTTAGAGGGCATTTCCATAGGCGATATTTGGCTTGCCTGCGGGCAATCGAATATGGAATTTCATTTACGCTATGATGAGGATTGGGAAAATGTAAGAAACTATGAAAAAAATTCGAAAATACATATGTATAACGTTCCTCAGCTCGCTTTTGAAGGGCATAAGAAAGATACTAAGGGATATGGTATATGGTTTTATGAAGGTGAATGCGGATTTGAAACATTTTCCGCACCCGGTTATTCCTTTGCCAGACATGTACAGCCTCATATAAATGTTCCAATCGGTATTATCGGATGTAACTGGGGTGGATCTACCGCTTCTGCCTGGTTGGAGGAAGATTATCTCTCGAGAGAACCTTTATCTGTTTATTTGAAGGAATACGAAGAAGCGATAAAAGATATTTCTTTAGAGGAATTGAAGAAAAGAAGTATGGAGGCTTATGCCTTTGAAGAATCTCAGAAGCATGCGGAGGATTTTATGCCTTTAATGTATGGACGGGATGAAAAATGGCAACAGGAATATATGAAAGAACATGAAAATGATGCTTTTGTTCCGATGGGTCCATGGAATATTAATAGACCATCCGGATTATATCATCAAATGCTGGAGCCGCTTATTCCATTTTCCATTAAGGGTGTGTTATGGTATCAGGGGGAATCCGATGCTGCACATGCAGACATATATGATAAGCTATTTTCTTCTCTTATTGACTGCTGGAGAAGAAAATGGAAAGATAACTTTCCGTTCCTGTTTGTCCAGCTTGCTCCTTTTAAAAAATGGCTCGCCTGTGATGCTACCGGTTATCCTGAGGTACGGCAGAAACAGGAAATCGTAAGTAAAACTGTTACGAATACCGCAATGGCAAGTATTATGGATATAGGCTCCTATTACGATATTCATCCGAAGAAAAAAATGGAAGTAGGAAGACGCCTTGCCCTTCTTGCACGCGGCAAAGTATATGGAGAAAATATATTGTGCGAATCTCCCGAATTGGAAAAAGCAGAAAGAAAAGATAATCAGATTATTTTATCCTTTCTTCATTGTGGACAATCAGGGGATAAAAGCGGATTATATATAATGGATAAAACTTATAATTCCATTATGGCAGATAACCATGACGTTAATGGCTTCTTAATCATGCAAAATAATGAAAAAATCCCTATTGATTCGATAGAAATCAAAGGAAATCATATTCTCTTGAATTTTAAAGATCTGAAAGATACTCCGTGTACAATATTCTTTGCATGGGAGGAATACGTGGAAGTAAATGTCTTCAATGCAGCAGGACTTCCTTTAAAACCTTTTGAATGTACCATATAACAATATTACATTTAATACAATATCATTTGTACTGAATATTAAAGGTCCACCAAGAATTCAAGTCATTCTTGGTGGACTTTGTCAATCTGGTTTGAATTTAATTATTATCAAAAGGATTATTCTTCCGTTTCTTCTACAGGAAGAGTTATTTCTTCTTCCTCTTCAATGATTACCGGATGCTTTTCTTCTTCAGGAATATCCTCAAGCGCATCCTCAAGATTCTCAAATTCTTGATTGCCGTTAGAAACTTTTTCTCTTACTTTAGCAATTCTGGCAACTTTTACTCCTTCATCCAAGTTAATCATCTTAACGCCGGAAGTAATTCTTCCCAAGGTAGATATATCCTCCATCCGAAGCTGAATGATAATGCCAAGCGTAGTGATCATCATAATTTCATGACTGTCATTTACTGCTTTTACCCCTACTACGTATCCGGTCTTTTCTGTAATCTTGTAACACTTTACACCTTTACCGCCTCGTTTTTGAACGCTGAACTCTTCCAGATAAGTACGTTTACCCATTCCGTTCTCTGATACAATGAGCAAAGAATCGCCCTGATGGTCGAGCTGCATTCCTACTACTTCGTCCCCATCGTTTAAGTTCATACCTATGACACCCATAGAAGTTCTTCCTGTTGCCCTTACATCGGTTTCTTTGAATCTAATGCATATACCATGCTTTGTAACGAGGAAAATTTCCGTATTTGAATCCGTAATTTTTACTTCAATCAATTCATCGTCTTCTCTGAGGTTAATGGCAGCAAGTCCGTTCTTTCTTACATTACTGTATTCCATAATATGAGTTTTCTTCACAATACCTTTTCTCGTCACCATGAAGAGATTTTTATTTTCCTCATAATCTTTAACCGGTATAATAGCAGAAATCTTTTCTCCCGGATTCAACTGCAGCAAATTAATAATTGCAGTTCCCCTCGCTGTCCTTCCGGCTTCCGGAATTTCATAAGCCTTCAGTCTATAGACACGCCCGAAGTTGGTAAAGAACATGATATAATGGTGGGTTGTAGTCATAAGAAGGTCTTCAATGAAATCTTCCTCTATTGTCTGCATTCCCTTAATTCCCTTACCGCCGCGGTTCTGACTCTTGAAATTATCAATAGTCATACGTTTGATATAGCCGAGGCTTGTCATGGCAATTACCGTATTATCCTTAGGTATCAGGTCTTCCATATTAATATCATAAACATCAAATCCTATAATACTTCTTCTTTCATCACCATATTTTTCAGCAATAATGGAAATTTCTTCTTTTATAACTCCAAGCAACAATTTTCTGTCAGCGAGAATAGCTTTCAGTTCTGTTATTTTTTGAAGTAATTCCTTATGTTCATTCTCTATCTTATCTCGTTCCAACCCGGTAAGAGTACGAAGTCTCATATCTACAATAGCCTGAGACTGCACATCGGAAAGACCAAAACGTTCTATTAAGCTTTGTTTTGCAACTTGTACATTTTCACTGCCCCTAATAATATTGATTACTTCATCTATATTATCAAGAGCGATAAGCAGACCCTGTAAAATATGATCTCTTTCTTCCGCTTTATTTAAATCATATTTTGTTCTTCTTGTTACTACTTCTTCCTGATGTGCCAGATAATTGGTAAGCATATCCAGGATATTCATTACCTTCGGCTCATTGTTTACGAGAGCAAGCATAATGATACCAAAAGTATCCTGCATCTGTGTATGCTTATAAAGCTGATTCATAATAACATTGGCATTAGCATCTCTTCGAAGCTCGATAACGATGCGCATACCTTCTCTGTCGGACTCATCCCGAAGATCAGTAATTCCGTCAATTTTCTTTAATTTAACGAGTTCGGCAATTTTTAAGATCAAATTAGCCTTGTTAACCATATAAGGAAGTTCCGTTACAATAATTCTGCTCTTTCCGCTGGAAAGTGTTTCTATATCCGTAACCGCGCGCACTCTTACTTTACCACGACCTGTACGGTAAGCTTCTTCACTTCCTCTCGTTCCGAGGATTATACCTCCGGTAGGAAAATCAGGAGCCCTAACAATAGAAAGAATTTCTTCTATATCCGTATCTCTTTCTTCCTCTATTCTATTATCGATAATTTTAACAACGGCACTTATTACTTCACGAAGATTATGAGGAGGTATATTAGTAGCCATACCTACGGCAATACCTGTAGTACCGTTAACAAGAAGATTCGGGTAACGGCTGGGAAGTACTGAAGGTTCTCTTTCCGTCTCGTCGAAGTTGGGCAAAAAATCTACCGTATCCTTATTGATATCCGCAAGAAGCTCCATAGAAATCTTGGAAAGTCTTGCTTCCGTATAACGCATAGCTGCCGCTCCGTCTCCGTCCACAGAGCCGAAGTTACCGTGTCCGTCTACAAGAGGGTAACGGGTAGACCACGGTTGCGCCATATTAACGAGCGCTCCATAGATAGAACTGTCACCGTGAGGGTGATATTTACCCATCGTATCACCGACAATACGCGCACTTTTTCTGTGCGGCTTGTCAGGACCGTTATTTAATTCTATCATAGAGTACAGAACTCTTCGTTGTACCGGCTTCAAACCATCTCTTACATCGGGCAATGCGCGGGAAGCTATAACGCTCATGGCATAGTCTATATAAGAGGTTTCCATAGTCTTTTTCAAATCCACATCATGAATTTTATCAAAGACTGTGTCTTGGATATTTTCTCCCATTTTTCATTATCTCCATTTCGTAACTACAACATTTAATTAAATATCAAGGTTTTTAACGAACCTAGCATTTTCTTCGATAAATTCGCGCCGCGGTTCTACTTTATCACCCATCAATGTAGTAAATGTCAAATCAATTTCGGATTCTGCTTCTCCTTCCATAGTAACGCGAAGCAAAACACGCTTTTCCGGATCCATTGTCGTTTCCCATAATTGCTCCGGATCCATTTCTCCAAGTCCTTTATAACGTTGAATTTTATTATTCTGATCTCTTCCTACTTCCTGAAGAATACTATCAAGTTCCTCATCGCTGTAAGCATACCAAACCTTTTTATTTTTTTCTAATTTATAAAGAGGAGGTTGTGCCAGATACACATATCCTTCTTTAATAAGATTAGGCATGAAACGATAAAGGAATGTCAACAACAGAGTAGAAATATGAGCACCGTCAACGTCCGCATCGGTCATAATGATAATTTTATGGTAACGAAGCTTAGAAATATCAAAATCATCGTGAATACCTGTACCGAACGCAGTAATCATCGCTTTAATTTCCGCATTCGCATATATTTTATCGAGTCTTGCTTTTTCTACATTAAGTATCTTGCCGCGAAGAGGCAGAATTGCTTGAGTTGCACGACTTCTGGCTGTTTTAGCGCTACCTCCGGCAGAATCTCCCTCAACAATATATATTTCACAATTTGCCGGATCTTTATCGGAACAATCCGCCAGTTTTCCCGGAAGACTCATTCCCTCCAAAGCAGTTTTTCTTCTCGTTAAATCTCTCGCTTTTCTCGCAGCATCTCTGGCACGCTGAGCCAAAATCGATTTTTCACAGATAATCTTTGCAATTGCGGGATTCTGTTCCAAAAAGTAAGTGAGCTGTTCGCTGACAATACTGTCTACAGCACCACGCGCTTCCGAATTACCGAGTTTTTGTTTTGTCTGACCTTCAAACTGCGGATCCTCTATCTTAACACTGACAATTGCCGTCAAGCCTTCTCTTATATCTTCACCCATTAAATTTGCTTCATTATCTTTTAATAATTTATTATTTCTCGCATAATCATTAAAGGTTTTTGTGAGAGCATTACGAAAACCCATAAGATGGGTACCGCCCTCCGGGGTATTGATATTATTTACAAAGCTATAAGAGCTCTCCGTATATGAATCGTTATGCTGCATAGCTACTTCTACATAAACATTATTCTTCATACCCTCGAAATACAATACATTTTCATAAATAGCCGTTTTACTCTTATTAAGATAGATTACAAATTCTTTGATTCCGCCTTCATAATGGAATTCTCTTACAACAGGCTCTTTTCCCTCTTCCACTCTCATATCCGTAAGAATTATTCTGAGATTTTTCGTTAAAAAAGCCATTTCTCTAAGGCGCTGTTTTAATACATCAAATTCATAAACCGTCGTTTCCTGAAAGATAGTACCATCCGGCTTAAAAGTAACCTTTGTTCCTGTCTTATCTATCGGACACTCGCCTATTACTTTCAAAGGATAGCATACATGTCCTCTTTCATATCTTTGATTATATATTTTTCCATTCTGATATATTTCAACTTCTAACCAATCGGAAAGAGCATTAACAACAGATGCACCTACACCGTGAAGACCGCCGGATACTTTATAACCTCCGCCTCCAAACTTTCCGCCGGCATGTAGAATTGTAAAAGCTACTTCCACGGCAGGAATATCAGCTTTATGGTTGATTCCTACCGGAATACCACGTCCGTTATCTATAACCGTTACGGAATTATCTTCATTAATAATTACTTCGATTCTATTACAAAACCCTGCAAGCGCTTCATCTACAGCATTATCTACAATTTCATATACCAAATGATGAAGCCCTCTCGAGGAAGTAGTTCCTATATACATTCCGGGCCTCTTCCTTACCGCTTCAAGACCTTCTAATATTTGAATTTGATCTGCACCATATTCATTTTGATTACTCATCTTAATAACTATGCTCCTTTCATAAGTTGGAAAATGTAATTTTTCAACATTATGTCACAATTTCTCGACAGTTCCTTCCACTATTCTAAAAACTTTATTTATTTCAAATCTATTATTAACGAATTCATCCAGACCTGTACAGGTTATAATTGTCTGTATATCTCCTATACTGCTAAGCAAGTAATTCTGTCTGTTACTGTCAAGTTCCGAAAGTACATCATCGAGAAGAAGAACAGGAGTGTCCTTCGTAATTCTTTTTACTAATTCAATTTCGGATAATTTAAGAGAAAGAGCCGCTGTCCTCTGCTGCCCCTGAGAACCGAATTTACGAATATCTATATCTCCTACCATAAAGCAAAAATCATCTCTATGAGGCCCTACCGAAGTTTGCTTTAACCTAATATCCTTTTCCTGGCTGTTTTTCATTAATCTACCGAAATCATCTATTTCCACATCAGGCTCATATTTTACAACTAATTCTTCTTTATCTCCGGATAATTTTTTATGTATGTCATATATAATTTCATTGAGCTGTTCTACGAAAATACGGCGTCTTTCTATAATTTTACTTCCGAAAGAAACGAGCTGAGAATCCCATATATTCAATGTTTCTTTTAATTCTGGATTAAAATACATGTCTTTTAAAAGCTTATTTCTTTGATTAACAATTTTATTATAATGATTAAGGTTATACAGATAAAAATTGTCCAACTGACATAGCTCTATATCTACAAATCTTCTTCTTTCAGCAGGTCCGTTTTTAATAATGCTTAAATCTTCGGGAGAAAAAAAGACGACGTTCAACAAACCTAAGAGGTCTGCAGCTTTTTTTATTTTCTGCCCATCAACTGCAATCCCCTTTGATTTTTTTTTACGAAGATGCATATCTACTCTGTATTCAATTTCTTGTTTTTCAATATAAGTTCTTATATGAGATTCTTCAGAATCGAATTTTACAATATCCCTGTCTTTACTTCCCTTATGAGATTTTGTGGTTGCAGATAAATAAATGGCCTCCAGCACATTCGTTTTTCCTTGTGCATTGTCACCGTACAGAATATTCGTTCCTTCACTGAACTTCAAATCAAGAAACTCATAATTTCTGAAATTCATAAGTTCCAACGATTTTATTATCATTTTTACACCTTATTTTCCATAAACAGTAATTTTTATATAAAGCATTACTGTTGTATTAAAATCTTTTTCCCTTCAAATTCCACTATATCCTTGTCGTACAGTTTCTTTCCTCTTTGAAATTCCGGTGCACCGTTTACTTTTACATACCCATTTACGATTACTTCCTTCGCTTCTGCGCCGGATTCTACAAAACCGGCAGCTTTCAGAGCTTGACCAAGCTTTATATATTCATCTCTTAATTTTATTATTTCCATATTTTTCCTTAAAATTCAAATAGCATATATTTATGAATCTATAAATATATCAACTTATAAATATTTAAATATACATATTTGAATTAATATATTTAGTTAACAGTTGTAAAATTTACAGGAAGAATCAAATAAGTATATTTTTCCTCCACATCTCTGATAAAACAAGGAGCTTTCGGATTAACAAGATAGATATCAATTTCTTCATCATCGATAACCCTAAGCGCATCTATTAAGAATTTCGGATTAAAACCGATCATTATATCTTTTCCTTTTTTATCAATGTCTATTTCTTCATTCATGCTTCCGACTGTGGAATTAATCTTAAGTCCCATTACTCCATCGGTTATATTGATAATAATAGGTTTCTTATCCCCTTCCTTTACAAGAAGAGTAGCTCTGTCTATACAGTTTAATAATTCTTTTTTATTTATTTTTACTTTTGTCTCATAATCGCTGGAAAGCATCTGATCAATTTTAAAATATTCTCCTTCAATCAGACGAGAAACAACAATAGTTGTATCGAATTCAAAAACTATATGTTTGTCCGTAAAGAAAATATGTACATCCTTATCCGTATCTCCTGACAATATTTTACTTATTTCGCTAAGTGTTTTACCGGGTACTACGACTTTCTTCGGCATATAAAAATTCTTCAATCCTATCTTTCTTATAGAAATTCTATGCCCGTCCAAAGATACTACTTTCAAAATATCTTCATTTATTTCAAACAATTCTCCTGTCATCAATTTATTGCTGTCGTTATCGGAAATAGAGAAAATAGTCTGTCTTATCACTTCCTTCAAAGTAAATTGAGAGACTACAATGGAATCAATTTTTTCAATAGAAGGAAGATAAGAAAAATCATCTCCCGACTTTCCGATAATATTAAACTTAGACTTTTCACACGTTATAGTAGTCTTATAAGAAGAATCCGTTAATATCGTGATATCATTGTCAGGAAGTTTTCTTACTATTTCCAAAAAAATCTTAGCATCTAGAGCTATCAAACCTTTCTCCACAATATTTCCTTCAACCAATGTCTCTATACCGAGTTCCATATCGTTGGCTATCAGTTTTATTTTATCTCCTCTCGCATCGATAAGAATACATTCGAGAATGGACATCGTTGTTTTATTAGGAACAGCTTTTGATACGATTTGTACTCCGTTAAGCAGATTCGATTTTGAACAGACTAATTTCATTTGTGTATAACTCCCTTCCTTAAAAAATAAAAAAATTAATTTGCGAATATATAATTAATATATAAAGAATTTAATAATATAAATAATAATAATTGTTGATATGTGTATAACCTTATCTATTATACTATTTTTCAATAAAAAAAGAAATCATAATATATGTGAAAAACTAAATATAACTTTAGGATAACATGTAAATTATTCACATATTATTTTTAAGGTTCATAATCAATTTATAAGCTCTATAAAATATCAACAGTATAACCACATAATAATAAACATTAAATTGTGGAAATCTTAATAATTTTAATTCTTAAGACGGATTAATTTTTTTCTTTATAATTTCTATTTTGTTTCTAAGCTCTTCATTTGTCTTAATTTCTTCCGTTATTTTATTAACACCATGTATTATCGTAGTATGATCCTTTTTACCGAGTATTTTTCCGATGTTCTGATAAGAAGTATCTGTCATAACGCGGCAGAGATACATAACGACCTGCCTCGGCTCTACGAATTCTGAGTTACGTTTCTTGGAAGTAATATCTTCAGGATTCACTCCAAAATGTTCGGATACTATATTAATAATGAAAGAAGGACTTATTTCTTTTGGCTTATCGGGATAAATAATATCCTTCAGCGCTTCTTCAGCTATATCTAAAGTAATATCCACATTATTTAATTTTGAGAAGGCTATAATTTTATTAAAAGCTCCTTCTAATTCTCTAATATTTGATTTAATATTTATAGCTATATATTTGAATATTTCATCGTCAACTTCTTTATTGTAGCTTTCGGCATTCTTCTTTAATATTGCCATTCTCGTCTCATAATCAGGAGGCTGAATGTCGGCAATGAGTCCCCATTCAAATCTGGACCTAAATCTTTCTTCCAGAGTTTCCATTTTCTTCGGAGGTTTGTCCGAAGAAAGAATAATCTGTTTTCCAGAAGCATGAAGAACGTTGAAAGTATGGAAGAATTCTTCCTGTGTACTTTCTTTTCCTATAATAAATTGTACGTCGTCTATAAGAAGAACATCTACGGTTCTGTATTTCTCACGAAGCTTTGTCATAGCGGCAGCATTACCGCTTCTGATAGATTCTATCACTTCATTTGTAAATTGCTCCGAAGTAACATAGAGAACTTTCATATTAGGATTCTGGTTCAATATGAAGTGTCCGATAGAATGCATAAGATGCGTCTTACCGAGTCCGGCTCCTCCGTATAAATAAAGAGGATTATATGCTTCTCCGGGAGATTCCGCTACTGCAAGAGAAGCGGAGTGAGCAAATTTGTTATTGCTTCCTACTACAAAAGTATCAAATCTGTACTTTGGATTAAGATTTGCTTTTTCATAATTGATATTATACTGAGGCTTTAAGGCCATAGAATCTTCATTCTCATCCACATCTTTTTCCAATATAAATGAAATGTCATATTCATGGTCCATCATTTCTGTTATGGTTACCTGAAAATAACTCTTATATTTGTTCGTTATGTAACTAAGTGCATGAGCCTGATCAGAAGGAATTAAGATAGTGACTACGTCATTTTCCACACTATAAAAATTAAGGTTAGCTACCCATGTGTTATAGGAAATATTTGATAAGTCATATTCTTTTTTTATAGTCTGTTTAATTAATTCCCAGTTTTCTTTAATAGGATCCATAAATTCCTCCGGTTTATGAAATAGAACAAAAGTATCCTCCAAGCGAAAATACCTCGTTTATATCTTAATATAAATAATATAAAATTTCAAATGGTTAATTTTATAAACGGATTTATACACATGTTGTGGATAAGAGAAATAAATAAAATGTATTTATTAAAAAAAGTTTACATAGAAAATTTAATACGGGCATAATATGTGTATAACTTCTTAAATAATTATTAACATATATAAAACTATAAAATTAAAGGATTTTTTTATTCAATTAATTTTATTTTCACATGTTATAAAAGAGTTATCCACAATTTATACACAATTTGTGGATACTTTTATGTAAATTAATATATTTTTGTCTTCAATGTGTATAATTTTTTTGAAGCCTATATTTAGTGGTTTATCCATTATAAAAATAACAATATATAGATTTAGTTAAAATCACGATTTTTTCACTGTTTTTTGGGTATTTTTATTTTATAAAATTTGTAGTTATTTACTTGACGTAAACTTCTTTATCTTATATAATCGTAATGATATTTTTCCAACATAATATTAATAAATTAACTATTTGTTTACCTTATATTTATAAATGTATACCGTATATAAGAGTATACTTTGTACACATGAAGGTTTTAAAAGGAGGTGCAATATATTATGAAAATGACATTTCAACCTAAGAACAGACAGAGAAAAAAAGTTCATGGTTTTAGATCCAGAATGAGTACTCCGGGCGGAAGAAAAGTTCTGGCTGCCAGAAGAGCAAAAGGAAGAAAGAGATTGTCAGCATAGGCCGCAGTTTTGTGGCCTTTTTTCTCTTATGGCGAAAAATATGAGATTTTCAGAATCATTGAAGAAAAATAACGATTTCAAGACTGTTTATAAAAATGGCAAATCTTATGCCAATAAGTATCTTGTAATGTATGTGTTGGAAAATAATATGGAAATAAACAGGATTGGTTTATCGGTAAGTAAAAAAGTCGGAAACAGTGTTGTGCGTCATAGAGTTACAAGACTGTTGAGAGAAAGTTACAGACTACATGAAAATATATTTAATGGTGGATTGGATATAGTAGTCGTTGCAAGAAACAATGCGGCTTCGGCAACTTATGCCGATATAGAAAGCGCATTACTACATCTGGGAAAGCTTCATCGTATATTAAAAATATTTTTTTATAATGAATAGTATATTGTATATTTTTTATGTTTAAATGAATGTTTTTAATTTATAGTTTGAGGTTTGATTTGAAAATTGATATGAAAAAATTATTAATTTGCATGATTAAATTCTATAGAAAATACATTTCTCCTATGAAAAGTAATAAATGCCCTTATTTTCCTACTTGTTCGGAATATGGTCTGGAGGCGATAAGCAAATATGGCACTTTGAAAGGCGGGCTTTTATCATTGTGGAGAATTTTACGGTGTAATCCTTTTTCAAAGGGAGGATATGATCCGGTTCCGTAGAATATTTACTAAACCAAATTTAAGTTATGCTTTATTAAGGAGGAGAAAAATTGTCAGGTATTATATTAACCCAGAATCAGACTTTTATTATAGGGCCGGTTGCAAAACTTCTCGGATATATAATGGAAGGAATTTTTTTCTGTTTGGATAAGATAGGTATTCCGAATATTGGTTTAGCTATTATCTTATTTACTATCGTTATTTATCTTATGATGATGCCCCTTACTATTAAGCAGCAGAAATTTTCTAAGCTTTCTGCTAAGATGAATCCTGAACTTCAGGCTATTCAAGCAAAGTATAAGAATAAAAAAGATAATGAAAGCGCAATGAAAATGAATGAGGAGACGCAAGCCGTATATGCAAAATATGGTGTATCACCTACGGGAAGTTGTCTGCAGCTCATTATCCAGATGCCAATATTGTTTGCTCTTTACAGGGTAATATACTCAATGCCCGCTTATGTAGGAAAAATAAAGGAAGCTTTTTTCCCTTTTGTGGATAAATTGATTTCACAGCCGGGAAGTACAGAATTTATAAGATCATTTAAAGAAGCAAATATGTATAGCAAGCAATTTGAGTCAGAAGCATTTAGCGGCGGTAATATAGAATATGTGCAGAATACTTTTATAGATGTTCTTAATAAAGCTTCTACCTCCGAATGGCTTTCTATTTCGGACAAGTTTCCCAGTCTGTCCACAGACGTGACGAATACCCTGCAGACTTTAGAAAAATATAATAATTTTCTCGGTTTAAATATAGGTAATTCTCCTTCTTTTATTGTGAAGGATGCTATTTCAAGCGGAACTTATTTGATGATTTTGGCTGCTCTTGCTGTTCCTGTATTATCTGCGGTTACTCAGTGGATTAATACAAAATTGATGCCTCAGCCGGATACGAGTAACAATAAAGACAATACGATGGCTTCTTCCATGAAGACGATGAATTTGATGATGCCTATTATGTCTGCTTTTTTCTGTTATACTCTTCCTGCAGGTATGGGTATTTACTGGATTGCAGGTTCCGTAGTAAGAAGTATTCAGCAGGTAGTCATTAATAAGCATATCGATAAGATGGATTTGGATGAACTTGTAAAGAAAAACGTTGAAAAAAGAAATAAGAAACTTGAAAAATCAAATGGTTTTAATTTAAAGACAATTAATGATTATGCTAACTTGAATACTAAAAATGTTGCTACTAAGACGAACCAGAAGGTTTCGGCAAGTTCTTCTATGACGCAGGAAGAAAAAGATTCAGCAATAAAGAAATCAACAGAATATTATAGTAAGAATGCAAAGCCGGGAAGTATTGCTTCAAAGGCTAACATGGTAAAACAATATAATGAAAAAAATAATAAGTAGGAGGGAATAGTCATGGATTTTATTGAGATTTCAGCAAAGACTGTCAATGATGCAATTACGGAAGCTTGTAGAAAACTTACTATTACAAGTGATAAATTGGATTATGAAGTTGTGGAAGAAGGTTCTTCGGGATTTCTTGGAATTGGTTCTAAGCCGGCGATTATTAAGGCAAGAGTAAAATCCTCTATAGATGATAAAGCAAAGATATTCCTTAAGGATGTTTTTGAAGCGATGAATCTCACAGTTTTGATAGACGCAAAATACGATGAAATAGAAAACTCACTCGATATAGACTTAAGTGGTGATGAAATGGGAGTTCTTATAGGAAAGAGAGGACAAACTCTGGATTCTCTTCAATATCTTGTATCTTTGGTAGTTAATAAGGACTCCGAAAATTATATTCGCGTAAAGGTTGATACTGAGAATTATAGGCAGAGAAGAAAAGATACTCTTGAAAATCTTGCTAAAAATATGGCTTATAAAGTTAAGAGATCAAAACGTCCTTTATCTCTGGAACCTATGAATCCATATGAAAGAAGAATTATTCACTCCGCTTTGCAGGGTGATAAATATGTAACTACTCATAGTGAAGGTGAAGAACCTTTCCGCCGTGTAGTTGTTACTTTAAAAAAATAAAAATATATGATATAATAAACCCTTGAATTTATATAGATTCAAGGGTTTATACTTTAATAAATTAATAACTTAATTGATGTATAATAGATAGGCTGTGATAATAAGATGAAGACGGATACAATAGCTGCTGTTGCAACCGCAATGTCTGATTCCGGAATAGGAATCATAAGAGTAAGCGGTGAAGAAGCAATTGAGATTGTTAATAGAATATATAGATCAAAATCAGGAAGAAAAAGTCTTTGTGATGTTGCTTCTCATACAATAAACTATGGTTACATTGTGGATAATTCGGGGAATGATATTGATGAAGTTATGGTAAGTGTAATGAAATCTCCTAACAGTTATACGACGGAGGATACGGTTGAGATTAACTGTCATGGCGGTGTATTTATGGTAAACCGTATTCTGGAAACAGTTATAAAAAACGGGGCAAGAATTGCTGAACCCGGTGAATTCACAAAGAGAGCATTTTTAAACGGAAGGATTGATTTATCCAAGGCCGAAGCCGTTATCGATATTATTCATTCAAAAAATCAGTTTGCATTAAAAAATTCTGTCAGTCAATTAAAAGGATCTGTATCTGATACGGTTTGTAAACTAAGAGATGAAATAATATATGAAATTGCTTTTATAGAATCTGCTTTGGATGACCCTGAACATATAAGTTTGGATGGTTATAGAGAAAATTTATATGAGAAGGTAGAGGATATTATTGTAAAACTTAAAAAACTATTGGATTCAGCCGATAATTCCAAGATGTTAAAGGAAGGAATTAATACTGTAATTGTCGGGAAGCCAAATGCGGGTAAGTCTTCTCTTTTGAATCTTCTTGTCGGAGAAGAAAAGGCTATTGTGACAGATATTGCGGGAACTACCAGAGATGTTCTAGAGGAATCTATAAGACTTCATGGAATTAGTCTGAATATCATTGATACTGCAGGTATCCGTTATACGGAAGATGTAGTAGAAAAAATAGGAGTTGAAAGGGCAAAAAAATACGCTTCGGATGCGGATCTGATTATTTATGTAGTGGATGCATCCGTGCCTCTTGATGAAAGTGATTATGATATCATGAGTATGATATCCGGAAAAAAATTGCTAATCCTTTTAAATAAGACAGATTTGGATGAAGTCGTTACGGAAGAGCTTTTATTATATGAAATGAAAAATCTTGATATAAACAGCAATATGAACAACTCTCAAATTATAAAGACTTCTACAAAGGATAATATAGGGATTGATTTATTGGAACAAGCTATAAAGGATATGTTCTTCCATGGTGAAATATTATTTAACGATGAAGTGTTTATTACGAATATGCGGCATAAGGAAGCGATTATGAACGCCTATAAAAGCATGCTTCAGGTAAAAAGAAGTTTGGAAGACGATATGCCGGAGGATTTTTATTCCATTGATTTAATGAGTGCATATTCATCCTTAGGAGAAATAATAGGTGAAGAAGTAGAGGAGGATTTGGTAAATGAGATTTTTTCCAAGTTCTGTATGGGAAAATAACGAAAGAAGGAAATAAAATGTCTGGAACATATATAAGAGAAAAAGTAGATGTTTGTGTAATAGGAGCAGGGCATGCCGGGTGTGAAGCAGCTTTGGCTTGTGCGAGGCTTGGTCTCGATACGATTATTTTTACAGTTAGTGTGGATAGTATTGCTCTTATGCCATGCAATCCCAATATAGGAGGATCTTCAAAGGGTCATTTGGTAAGAGAAATAGATGCTCTTGGCGGCGAGATGGGAAAAAATATCGATAAGACCTTTATACAGTCTAAGATGTTGAATGTGTCAAAGGGTCCGGCTGTTCATTCGCTCAGAGCGCAGGCAGATAAAGCTGAATATTCCAGGCAAATGCGGAAAGTTTTGGAGAATCAGGATCACTTAATAATCAGGCAGGCGGAAATATGTGATTTATTGGTAGAAAATAATCAGATTGTCGGAGTAAAAACTTTTACGGGTACCGTTTATGAGTGTAAAGCGGCGATCCTTTGTACAGGTACTTATTTGAAATCCAGATGTCTCTGCGGAGAAAGTATTACCTATACGGGACCGAATGGACTGCAGTCAGCGAATTATCTGACAGATTCCCTGAAGAATCTCGGAATTGAAATGAGGAGATTTAAGACGGGAACTCCTGCGAGAATGGATAAAAGAAGTCTTGATTTTACAAAAATGGAAGAGCAATTTGGAGATGAGAAAGTCGTTCCTTTTTCTTTTTTTACGAATCCCGAAGATGTACAGATTAATCAGGTTTCTTGTTGGTTGACTTATACGAATAAAAATACTCATGAAATTATAAAGGCAAATCTCGATCGCTCTCCTATTTATGCTGGAATTATTGAAGGAACAGGACCCAGGTATTGTCCTTCCATTGAAGATAAGGTTGTTAAATTTTCAGATAAGGAAAGGCACCAGGTCTTTATTGAGCCTGAGGGACTTCATACAAATGAGATGTATGTTGGAGGAATGTCATCTTCTCTTCCGGAGGATATTCAACTAGCCATGTATCGAACGGTCCCGGGGCTTGAAAATTGCAGAATCGTAAGAAATGCTTATGCGATAGAATATGATTGCATCAATCCAAGACAGTTGTTGCCTACGTTAGAGTTTAAAAGTATAAAGGGACTTTTTAGCGCCGGGCAGTTTAATGGAAGCAGCGGATATGAAGAAGCGGCGGCTCAAGGGCTGATAGCAGGAATTAATGCGGCACTTTCTATTCAGAATAAGGAACAGATTATTATCGATCGTTCGGAAGCATATATCGGTGTATTGATCGATGATTTAGTGACAAAAGATAATTTGGAGCCTTATAGAATGATGACTTCCAGAGCGGAATATCGATTAATTCTCCGCCAGGACAATGCTGATTTGAGACTTCGTGAGAAGGGTTATAAGGCAGGACTCATTTCTAAAGAAGTTTATGAAGCTACTCTTTATAAGCGTGAATTGATAGATAAAGAAGTTCTGCGCCTAAAAAATACAGTTGTAGGTGCATCAAAAGAGGTACAGGAGTTTTTAATCTCGAAGGGAAGTTCTACTCTTAAGACCGGTACTAATATGTCAGAGTTAATATGTCGACCGGAGCTTTCTTATGAGATTGTATCTGAAATAGATGTAAACAGGAAACCGTTGCCTGATGATGTAGTTGAGCAGGTGGGAATAGAGATAAAGTATGAAGGTTATATTTCCAGGCAGATGAAGCAGGTGGAGCAATTTAAGAAAATGGAAAAGAAGAGAATTCCTCCTGATTTGGATTATAATGATATAAAAAGCCTTCGTTTGGAAGCACGTCAAAAGCTAATCTCTTATAAGCCGGTATCAGTGGGCCAGGCTTCCAGAATATCCGGAGTCTCTCCTGCGGATGTTTCCGTACTTCTTGTTTATTTGGAGCAATTTAATAAGCAGCATAAATAGTGTTTGGTGAGGAATGTATAAAATTTTGGATAAATATAATATTAGGCAATTTGAAAATGATTTGAAGGAATTGAATATTAATTTGAGCGATTTCCAGAAGTCTCAATTTATTCAATATTATGAATTGCTCGTGGAATGGAATTCATTTATGAATCTGACAGCAATTACTGATTTTGATGAGGTCTTAAAGAAACATTTTATCGACAGCCTTTCTATCGTGAAGGCTTTTGATTATATAGATAAAAATATCCATGCGCATAAATATAATATTGATGTGATTGCTGAAAAAGATAAGAGCTTAAAGGTAATTGATATTGGGACTGGGGCCGGTTTTCCGGGAATTCCCTTAAAAATTGCTTTTCCGAGACTTCAGATAATATTGCTCGATTCTCTTCAGAAGCGGGTTAAATTTCTGGATGAGGTAATAGAAAAACTGCAGCTTGCAAATATTGATACCTTTCACGGGCGCGCTGAAGATTATGCGAAGCCGGATCAACTACGAGAGAAATATGATTTGTGCGTATCCAGAGCGGTTGCCAATCTTTCTACTCTTTCAGAATTCTGCCTTCCTTTTGTGAAAAAGGATGGGATTTTTATTTCTTATAAATCCGAAAAATTAACAGATGAGTTGAAGGAGGCTGAAAAGGCTGTATCTATACTTGGTGGAAATGTGGAAGGGCAGTTATATTTTAAGCTTCCCCATTCCGATATAAGTCGAAATCTTCTTATTATAAGAAAGATTAAAAATACACCGGAAAAATTTCCAAGAAAAGCAGGACTCCCTGCCAAAGAGCCCATTAAATAATTTATGAATCTAAAAAGATATTTATATATTTTATTGTTTTTTCCGGTGCTTCCAGGTGTGGAAGATGCTTTGTATACGGAATATATACAGATTCGATGGCGTTGTTATAATAAATATAGTTTTCTAAGGTTGTATGGATATTCTCTTTGCCATCTCCTCCTATAAGATATATGCTGTGATTAATTTCTTTTAATGCATGTATAAAGTTTGTATTAATATACTTTCCTATATAGCTTGAAAAGGAATATTTTGAGGTGTGATCAGGAAGATGAGCAGCTTCCAGGTAAGCTGAAATATCTTTTTCTTCTATATTTAATACATTGTAAAAATATTCTTCTTTAAAATTTCTTTCAATAGAAGATTTATCTGTCAGCAAATTATAAATAAATGTACCGATCACAGGTATATCTAAAAGTAATTTTAATAGCTTTGTCTGTTTTGAAGGAATCTGATTGGATTCATACAGATTTTGTGGGTTAATATAAATCATTTTATTAATTACTTCCGGATCATTGTGACAGGCCATGATTGTAATTGGTGAGGAATCTCCTGTTGCAATGATATCTGTTTTTTTGCCGATAATATTTTTAATGAAATCGATGATGAGCTGTACATATAAATAATTGGTATAAGTTATATTCGGTTTATCCGATAATCCGTAACCTAATAAATCGATGGAGTATACTTCGTGGTTTTTGGATAATAAATCTGAGATTTTACTGAATTCATAGACGGAGCTTCCTACTCTTAAATCATGAATGAGAAGTATAGGAGAACCGGTTCCTTTTTTCGTATAACGAATTTTACCGAATCTCCATTCGTAATAATTATTCTTCGGATAGCGAAGAGAATTTTTTGCAGTGTATAAAGAATAATAAACTCTGTTTATAATATGAATTACGATAGTTGTAAGTCCTGATAAGATTACAAAATGTTTTAATTTTTGTTTCATATAAATAACCATGCCCTTCCCATAGCCTGCAGTTTTTATTTTACATTTTAATTGTATTATATTTATAAAACGATTACAAATAAAATTAATATTATATCTTCTCATTCTTTTTATTTTATTATATTATATCAATAGTAATTTTTAAAGTAATCATTTTACCAAATTAGGTAAAAATATGATATAATGTTACTTAATAAATTATGTTGTAATGTATGGGGACATTGGATGCTGAATGAATTATACTCAAACTTAAAAAAAATGTATTACGATTTTTTTAAAGAACAGCAGGAATTATATGAAAAAATTGACAATAATAAAAGCCGTATTTTACAAATTGACAATTTTTTAAAAACTATTTCTGTTAAACAAGAAAAGAAAGAAGAAACTTTTTTTTCGAAAAATAGTAAATATTTACAGGATATTTATTTTAATTTGTTGCTTTCTGAAAAAAATAATATTAGGAATGATAATCAATATTATGAAGATAAAATTGACTTATTAAATGTGAGAATTAAAACTTTAGAATCTGAAGTTAATTTCCTTAATGAAAATCATATTTTTAAGAGGAACTGTGCTGAAAATGATGTTAGTTATAGTGAAGGTATCAAGTTCAATCAGGAGAATATTAACAGACAGTGTCAGATTCTAGATGTACAAGAAAAGGAACGTCAGAGAATTGCAAGAGATTTACATGATACTTCTCTTCAAAACTTGGCACACTTGGTACATAAGATAGAGCTTACTTCTATGTATATGGACCAAGACCTTATAAAAGCAAAATTGGAACTTGCTACTGTCAATAAGAATTTAAAATCTATTATTCAAGATATACGAAATACTATTTTTGATCTTAGACCTATGATTTTTGATGATCTGGGATTAAAGACGGCTTTTGAAAAATTAATTGATAAATTAAGTGAGTCTTTTGATTTTAATATAAAATATGAAATAGATGAAATTAAATGTAATAATTCTTTAGTGTTGATGACGATATATAGAATTGTTGAAGAATGTATTAATAATGCTCTTAAACATTCGGAAGGCAATGAGATTATTTTTATTTTGAAAAGTGAAAAGAATGGATGTTTTATTTCTGTCACGGATAATGGTCAGAGCTTTGATTGCAATGAAGTTCTTTCTTCAGAAGAAAGACATTTTGGTTTATGTATTCTAAAAGAAAGAGTAGATTTGTTGACAGGTACTATTAATATAGATTCTAGACCTGGTGTAGGTACAACGATAAAAATATTTATTCCATTATTATCAGTGTAAAGTTTTATATGTAAATATTGATGAATGAGAATTTTTATTTATTATGAAAGAAATTCTGTAAGAGTGAAAACTCTTCTTGGATTTGAGGGAGAAAAAGAATGTGTATTAATGTAATGCTAGTTGATGACCATATGATGATGAGGGAGGGAATAAAGAATCTTTTAGAGTTTGACGGGAACATAAAAGTTGTTTCAGAAGCGTCGGACGGAGTAGAATGTTTGAATATTTTAAAGGACGTTGTTCCTGATATTATTCTGTTAGATATAAATCTGCCTAATAAAAATGGGATTGAAGTTTTGCAAGACATTAAGAATAATGCTATACCTGTTAAAGTTTTAATGCTAACGGTACATAATGAAGTGGAATATTTATTGAAAGCAATTGATATTGGCGCAGATGGATATATTTTAAAGGATTCCGAATCTGCAGAATTGAAACGAGCAATTAATTATATTATGGGGGGTGAGAACTATATACAGCCAAGTTTGATCCCGGCATTGAATTCGAGGTTGGTTAAGAGAGACTTGGATAAAGATAAAATTGAATCATTAACAAAGAGAGAGTTAGAAGTTCTTATTCAAGTTTCAAATGGTATGTTTAATAAAGAAATTGCTACCAGCTTAAATATCAGTGAGAGAACTGTTAAAAATCATATATCTAATATTTTTAAGAAAATTGAGGTTAGTGATAGGACACAGGCTGCTGTTTTTGCGATTAAGAATAATTTGATTCAACTTTATTAGTTAATAGCTGGCAAAAAGAGAGTATTTAATGTTTCACGTGAAACATATAGTGCTCTTTTTTCATTATTCCACAAGATAATGTTTCACGTGAAACATACAAGCCCTACATATTGTAAAATATGGTTGTGAAACATTTTACTGTAGCGTGAAACATTAGAATAACTCAAAATTATGTAGATTCTCAATATAAATAATGATATAATCGAACAAGACGATATAATATGTAATAAAGAAAAGCGTCTGGAGAAAACGAAAGGCGAGTATAAAAATGGGAAGAACAATTGCAGTCGCAAATCAAAAGGGTGGTGTTGGAAAAACAACAACATCTATTAATTTATCTGCTTCGCTAGCGGAAAAAGGAAAAAAAGTATTGGTTATAGATACTGATCCTCAGGGAAATACAACCAGCGGATTTGGTATAAACAAGAATGAATTGGATAATACAGTATATGAATTGATATTGGGAGAATGTTCTATACAAGAATGTATAATAAAAAATATTGTTCCGGGGGTATCTATTATACCTTCAAATGTAAATCTTGCAGCAACAGAAATTGAACTAATAGGAGTAGAAAAAAAAGAGTTTATATTAAGAAATGAAGTGGATTGGGTTAAAGATCAATATGATTATATTATAATAGACTGTCCTCCTTCCCTTAATATGTTGACAATTAATGCGATGACGACTGCGGATTCAGTATTAGTTCCGATTCAATGTGAGTATTATGCGTTGGAAGGATTAAGTCAATTAATACATACTGTTAATTTGGTAAAAGAAAGATTGAATCCGGATTTAGAGATAGAGGGAATTGTTTTTACAATGTATGATTCCAGAACAAATCTTTCCATGCAGGTAGTCGAAAATGTTAAAAACCATTTGAAGCAAAATATTTATAAAACTGTTATTCCAAGAAATATTCGTTTAGCTGAGGCACCAAGTTATGGCATGCCAATAAACATGTATGATGCTAAATCGGCCGGTGCCGAAGCATATTTATTACTTGCAGATGAAGTTATTAATAGAAAGGATATATAACTATGGCGGCGAGAGGATTAGGTAAGGGACTTGATGCTTTAATACCGAGTGGGGTAGATACAAAGCAAAAAAAAGAAACATCCAAGAATGAAAAGAATGAGAATGCAGTAAATGAAAGTAACTCAGAAACATTAGTGAAGATTACAATGGTTGAGCCGAATAGAGAACAGCCAAGAAAAAATTTCGATGAAGATGCATTATTGGAATTGGCCGAATCAATAAAGCAATTTGGTTTGTTGCAGCCCATTCTTGTTCAGGATAGAAAGACATATTATGAAATAATTGCCGGTGAAAGAAGATGGCGCGCTGCTAAAATGGCAGGATTAAAAGAGGTACCGGTTATCATAAGAAATCTAACCGATCAAGAAATAGTGGAAATTTCTTTAATTGAGAATATTCAAAGAGAAGACTTGAATCCGATTGAAGAAGCCTTGGCATATAAAAGATTACTGACAGAGTTCAATCTCAAACAAGATGAAGTAGCGGAAAGAGTATCTAAGAGCAGAACAGCCGTGACGAATTCCATGCGTTTGTTAAAGCTTTGCGATGAAGTACAGCAAATGATTATTAATGATATGATTTCAACAGGACATGCCAGAGCACTTATTCCAATAGAAGATTCGGAGCAGCAATACACAATAGCGCAGAAAATCTTTGATGAAAAGTTAAGCGTACGCGATGTGGAAAAACTGGTAAAAGATATTAATAAACCGGCCAAGCCTAAAAAAATTGTACAAACTGATAAAAATCTGGAGGTAATCTATCAGGATATAGAAGAAAAACTGAAACAAGCTCTCAGTACAAAAGTAACTATCTCTTCTAAAGGTCAAGGGATTGGTAAAATTGAAATTGAATTCTATAATCACGACGATTTGGAAAAAATTACAGATAAATTAACACATTGATAAATGATATGATATATTTTGTAGACTAATGCGAAGTCTTGATAATATACGAATGGAGGAAAATGAAATTGTGAAAAGTCAATTATTAAGTTATATGGGATTGGGAAATTTGGATATAGGCTATCTATTTATAGGTATGGCTGTAATTATCTTTATATTGATGATATTAGTAATTATCCAGATTGTAAATACATCCAAATTAAAGAAAAAATATTTAAAATTTATGCAAGGAAAAGATGCAAAGAACCTGGAGAAAGATATTATAGGATTATATGAAGATAATAAGTTTATAAAAGCTTCCGCCGAAAAAAACAAGAAGGATATTAGAGAATTATATAAAAAGTTAGAATCCACTTTTCAAAAAGTTGGAATTGTAAAGTATGATGCATTTAAGCAAATGGGAGGTCAACTTAGCTTTAGTCTGGCATTATTAGATGAGAATGATAACGGTTTTATACTGAATTCTGTTCACAGCGCAGAAGGATGTTATTCTTATACAAAACAAATAAAGAATGGGCAGTGTTCAATTTTATTGGGAGAAGAAGAAAAACAGGCACTCGACATAGCAATGGGTATGGGGGTTTAATAAGAAGAGGAGTATAATTAATGAAAATATGTGAAATTGGTAATTTATCTGGAGGGGAAATTCTAGCCAGAGCTGTGATGACGTTGGACTATCAGGTCCTGTTATCGGAGGGGACAATTTTACGAAAAGAATACATTGAAAAATTAAGTGAGTTAGGAATTAGAGAAGTATATATAAAAGAGAAGGTTAACACGGAAGAAGTTGTATTGTTAAGAAATGAAGTAGAAGAAGATTTTAAAAATAAAGTAAAAACAATAATTGAAAAGCATACTTATACTCATAGTAAAGAATTAGTAGAATTAAGTAAAACAGCAGATAATATTATTACAAACATTTTAGAGGAAGAAGAGCTAGTTGAAAAAATATACGATATTAAGGAAAGAAGTGCTGATATTTACGAACATTCAATTACTGTTTGTTCATTAGCTACATTAACTTCTCTTAAAATGAAATTATCAAAAAGCAGAATACATGATATTGGAGTTGCATGTCTCTTGCATGATTTGGGGTTAAGATATTTGGTGGTTGATTGCATTGATAAAAACATGGAGGAATTATCGGAGCTCGAGTTAGCAGAATATAAGAAACATTCTGTGTATGGTTATTCAGCTCTTAAGAATGAACTTTGGATTTCTGAAATAAGCAAGTATATTATTCTGTATCACCATGAGAGAATGGATGGTTCAGGATATCCTCTCAAAGCGACAGATATTCCTTTGGAGGCAAGAATCGTAATTATTTGTGAAGCCTTTGACGAAATGATTTGTGGAATTGGCTGCAAGAGAGTTAAGGTGCACGAAGCGATAGAACATTTGAAAAAATATAAAAATATATTATATGACGGAAAAATTGTAGATATATTTCTTGATTTTACTGCAGTTTACCCGGCAGGCTCCTACATTCTTACAAATGAAGGAGAAATAGGTATTGTTATAAGGCAGAATAAAACTTTTCCTGACAAGCCTTTTATTAAAATTATATATGATAATAAAGGTGAAAGAGTTTTGCAAGATATAGTAAAAGATTTATCGGTACAAGATAATGTTTATATTGAAAAAGTAATTGAAATTATTTAATAAAATTATATAAATAAGAAAGAGGAGTAAAGCAATGATCGATATTAAATTTTTGAGAGAGAATCCGGAAATCGTAAAGGAGAATATCAGGAAAAAATTTCAGGACAATAAACTCAGTCTGGTGGACGAAGTAATTGCTCTCGATCTGGAAAGCAGAAAGACACAGCAGGAGGCGGACGAATTAAGAGCGAACCGTAATAAAGTATCAAAAGAAATCGGAACGTTAATGGCACAAGGGAAAAAAGAAGAAGCCGAGGATAAAAAAAGGGAAGTTGCAGTCGGTGCAAAACGCCTTGCGGAATTGGAAGAAAAAGAAAAGGAATTGGAAGAAAAAATAACTAAAGTAATGATGTCAATTCCTAATATTATCGATCCCACTGTTCCTATCGGGAAAGATGATACAGAAAATGTGGAAATAAAAAAATATGGTGAACCTGTATTTCCCGATTTTGAGATTCCTTATCATACGGAAATCATGGAAAAGTTAAATGGAATTGACTTGGACAGCGCGAGAAAGGTTGCAGGTAATGGTTTTTATTATTTGATGGGAGATATTGCGAGACTACATTCCGCAGTTATTTCTTACGCACGTGATTTTATGATTGATAGAGGATTTACCTATTGTATTCCACCATTTATGATTCGAAGCAATGTTGTAACGGGAGTCATGAGTTTTTCTGAAATGGAAGCGATGATGTATAAAATTGAAGGAGAAGATTTGTATTTAATCGGAACATCGGAGCATTCTATGATAGGTAAATTTATCGATACTATCGTTTCTGAAGAAGAGCTTCCAAAGACGCTTACAAGCTACTCTCCTTGTTTCAGAAAAGAAAAAGGTGCACATGGCTTGGAAGAACGTGGAGTATACAGAATCCATCAATTCGAGAAACAGGAAATGGTTGTTGTGTGTAAGCCTGAAGAATCACCTATGTGGTTTGAAAAATTATGGCAGAATACAGTGGATTTATTCCGCTCCATGGATATTCCGGTAAGAACAATTGAATGCTGCTCCGGCGATTTGGCAGATTTAAAAGTAAAGTCCTACGATGTGGAAGCCTGGTCACCGAGACAGAAAAAATATTTTGAAGTAGGAAGCTGCTCCAATTTAGGAGACGCTCAGGCAAGAAGATTAAAAATTCGTGTAAACGGAGAAAACGGAAAGTACTTCGCGCATACATTAAATAATACGGTAGTCGCCCCTCCGAGAATGTTAATTGCATTTTTAGAGAATAATCTTCAAGAGGACGGTTCCATAAGAATTCCGGAAGTATTATGGCCTTACATGGGCGGTAAAAAAGTTATAAAATAGTCAGATTCCATAAAGACAAAGTTAAGAGTTGAGATATGGAATTTTGAAAAGAGGTGAAATCTTTGCATAAATATTTAAGGGCAATTGGCTTTAGTAAATTAAAGGATAGAAAGGAACTGCAAAATCTATTGACAGATATTATTGTTAATTCGAATGAACGTGCTTATACATCTAACGGGGACGATACGATTTTGGCAGTATTCTGCAAAGATTTTGGTGAAAACATGGGAATAGCGGTCTGTGGAGAATTCGATAAGGAAGAGAAATATTCCTATGATTACTATTATCCATATTTAAGAGGAACCGGGATCACCTCCGAAGAGGATGTATCCGTAGAACGCCATGCCGGTACGGAATCATATGCAGGAGTGTGCGACGACATTAAAGTAGGCGTTTCTCTCATTTTTTATCTACAGAATATGATTCCCTATGTGAAAGCTCAATATAGCAATAGCCTTCCGATAAGGGGAACTACTCTCACTCTATCGGGGCTTTCACTCCAGGGGAAGATTATGATGCCGATTATAAAAAATGAAAAAGATAAAAAGATCATTCAAAAGGCATCTAATAACCGCAATTCTTTAATTGCGGCTGCGAGAAAAGGAGACGAAGACGCTATCGAGAGTCTGACGCTCGAAGATATGGATACCTACACTACGATTTCCAAAAGAATTCAGAAAGAGGATTTATTCAGCCTTGTTGATACCTATTTTATGCCCTATGGTGTCGAGTGCGACCAATACTCCATTTTGGGAGAAATCATGGAATGCCATAAGGTAACAAATAGAATGACAGGAGAAGAAATATACCAGATGACAATAAGTTGCAATGACCTCCAGTTCGATATTTGCATTAATTCCGAAGACCTGTATGGCGAACCACAGGTAGGGAGAAGATTTAAAGGAAATATATGGATGCAGGGGTATATTAATTTTCCCGAATAGTTAAAGACTAAAAATGCATCGCAGTTTAAAGGAGGGAAATAAAATGCCCTCCTTTTGCTTAATATTTATTTTATCATTATATAATTTTCAAAGGGATGGTTGTCAGAGCTTGCTTCTTATGGTAAAATAATTCGGTAGCATTTTTTGATAATTAATTTTGATAATTAAATGAGCTCTCATAGTTAAATGGATATAACGTACCCCTCCTAAGGGTAAATTTCCAGTTCGATTCTGGATGAGAGTGTTATTTTTTTGATTATTAATCTATTCTTCTGTCAGCTTATCTATGTTTCATAGCAATTAGGAAATCAACAGCTTATATAGTTTTACGCATAATCTTCTATATTCTTGATTCTTTTAACGTTACCAATTCCATACATTTATTGCATTTAGTATCACATAACTTCAAAAAATAAATATTGACTGTAAAAACTTGTATCCAATAGAAGTTTAAAGTAATATGAAATAAAGGAATTTTAATAAAGGTATATTAAATAAAGGGAGACTTACATACTGACATATAATAATAATGGTTATCGCGTGTTAAGACAGATACTCTTAGGTGTTCCTGCTATATCATTTCGTATAACAATAAGAATATTTTAATCGATACAAGTATGAAATGGGAACGCTTGGCACGATCCTTTTTATGATTTTAAAAATATGAAGCATGTCCATATGCTCGTCCGTTAATGCAGAACATTGTGAATTATTATTTAGGAGATGCAGCCAGGCTTATTGAGACTCCTGGGCATTCACATGACAGTATATCCATTATTCTGGAGGATAAAATTGTATTTTTGGGAGATACTTTGGTAAGTACGATTGGCCCCAAATACCCGCCGTTTGCAGACGAAGAAATATTGCTGAAAAAGACATGGAAAGAATTATTGAAAACAAAAGCGAAACTGTTTTGCCCTGCGCATGGCAGACCGTTTGGGCGTGTGGCTTTTATAAAAATATATCAAAAGGAGGTAATTTCATGGGAAAAAAATTAACGGATAAGGTGAGTTGGGTAGGAAAGACGGATTGGGAGTTAATGAAGTTTCATGGGGATGAATATTCTACGCACAGAGGTTCTTCTTATAATTCTTATTTGGTACGGGATCAGAAGACTGTCCTGATTGATACGGTATGGCAGCCTTATGACAAGGAATTTGTAGCCCGTTTGCGTCGGGATATCGATTTACGTCAAATTGATTATATTATTATGAACCATAGTGAGGTCGATCATAGCGGTGCACTGCCCGAATTGATGAGAGAGATTCCGGATACCCCTATTTATTGTACGGCAAACGGTGCAAAAATTATGAAAGGACATTATCATCAGGAATGGAATTTCGTACCTGTTAAAACCGGAGATTCTCTCGAGCTGGGAGAAAGTAATCTCGTATTTGTAGAGGCGCCTATGCTCCATTGGCCGGATAGTATGATGACTTATATGACCGGTGAAAATATTCTTTTCAGCAATGACGCTTTTGGTCAGCATTTTGCAACCGAATCACTGTATAACGATGCTGTGGATGAGGCCGAGTTATTTGCGGAGGCACTGAAATATTATGCAAATATTCTTACTCCCTTCAGCTCGTTTGTAACCAAAAAAATCCGGGAGATTCTTGCATTAAACCTTCCGGTAGACATGATTTGCACGAGCCACGGAGTGATTTGGAAGGAGAACCCTGCTCAAATAATTGAACAATATCTGAAGTGGGCAGATAATTATCAAGAGAATCAGATTACGTTGGTTTATGACACTATGTGGAATTCTACACGTAAAATGGCTGAAGCAATAGCCGCCGGTATCGGTCAAGCCGATCCGTCCATAACGGTTAAGCTTATGAATGCAGCCAAGGAAGACAAGAATGATATTATTACCGAGGTATTCCGTTCCAAAGCAATTCTTGCAGGTTCCTCAACCATTAATAACGGACTGCTTTTCTCCATGGGCGGCATTCTTGAAATGATGAAGGGAATGAAGTTTAAAAACAAAAAAGCTGCTGCTTTCGGGAGCTATGGATGGAGCGGTGAATCTGTGAAGCAATTAACGAAAGCTCTCGAAGAAGGCGGGTTTAAAATAGTCGATGATGGCTGCCGCATGATGTGGGTTCCGGATGAAGAAGGACTTTCCTCTTGCATTGAATACGGAAAGCGATTTGTGGAGTCGCTTTGATTTAAGGGCAGCTGCAATGTTATTTAGCCTTCTTTTATTATACCATTTTATATGGTAATATTGGGTAGTAAAGATAACGGATATTAATTCGGTGCTAATTGAGGTAATCAGGGGGAATTTAAAAGTACATGAATATAAAAATAAAAATGCTTATAAAGGATTTGATGAATAAAACGGCTTTCCATTATAAAAGGCATCCGATATTATTTAGTTTATGCACCAGTTTTTTTATTGCTTTTGTGTTTGGCATTGTATTTGTGGCACAAGCGGCATGGAAATATAGCATTAACTTGAATGAATTATCTATATTTGTTCTGGGATTTCTTTGCTTATGGATATTTGCCGGTTTTCCGTTCATTTTGACTTTAATAAATTTATTTATGCTATTTTACAGGAAAACATCTCAGGAAATCTTTATAAGCAATAGAAAAATTGAGCTATTAGTTATTTTTCTTGGGATAATATATTCTATAACTTATATTTCTCTTGGTTTTCCCGATATAGTTTATTCCGACTGGCAGGAACAACTTTATAATTCTGCGATGCACACTCCTATTTTCACGGATGCAATGCCTACTGTAACAGCGGTTGGAGCTGTTTCGATACTTGGATATTTTATTGTCCGTTATAGGCAATTAGAAAAAATGTCTCCCTTGGTCATCACGTTTTGTATCGGTGCCATGTATTTGGGGGTAGCAGAGTGTATTCTTTGGATTGTTCAAATATGGAACGGCGAATTTCATGCGTTAGTCTTATGTTTATTTCCGCTTAATTTTATTGTTATTGTGTTAAAAACAATGAAGGATATTATTTTGAAATGGCGAGAAATACATAATTCGGATTTGAATCCGGCGGATGAACAAAGCAATTTTTATCAAAAGCCATTATTTGCGCTTATTAATTCCTGGTTATTGAACTCGACCAATTGGCCTTTTATCGGGCTACTTTTTTCCCTTCCGCTGTTAGGAGTTCTGGTCGTCGTTTTGGCGTTGTTCGGACAGGCACCGGACAGCTTCATAAAAGCTTGGACAGAGACGGCCGATTGGAACTTGTCACAGCGCGTTGCACCTCAAAATATCAGTTATGATGAGCATTACTTATGTACGGTGGCGGCAGGCGGACATAAAAAAGTAGTAAAGCCTTTGCGTCTTGGAAAGAGGCACGGACATGAGGTTATTGTTAACAGGCAGTTGTGCATTGCCAATGCGTTTGAACAAATTCTGGAAGAAAAGACGCCGCATTTGCATAAAATGATACGCAGTGCTTATGATAAATACGGTTATCCGGTTGCCCGACATATCAAATCGCCGTATACGGCGGATATTATTTACTTTTTTATGAAACCGGCGGAATGGTTTTTCTTGTTCATTATTTACCTTTGCGACAGCAAACCGGAAAATAGAATTGCACTGCAGTATATTCACGGGCCCGACAGAGGAGATAATTGCGGAATATAGTTATAAAGAGGAGAATAGCATTATGAAAAAGTTGCTTTTATTGTTAAGTATAATTTCATGCTTGTCATTATTGGCAGGCTGCGGCAAACAGACGGAGAATCCCGCTGTGGAAAATGCAGGCGAAGAAGGTTCTGTTCAGACGGATGAGACGCAGGCTTCGGAAGAGGATAAAGAGCTTCCTGAGACGAGTATTCGCGTTATGGCATTGAAAGGCCCTACGGCTATGGGTATGGTGGAGCTGATGGAGGAAGGAGAGGCTGGTACCGTAAATGGCAATGATTATGATTTTACAATTGTAGCTTCCGTAGACGAAGTGATTCCTAAGATTGTACAAGGAGGAGTGGATATCGCGGCTGTCCCTGCAAACCTTGCTTCCGTGCTTTATAATAATACCGATGGACAGGTTCGAGTGCTTGCCATAAATACTTTAGGAGTGCTATATATAGTGGACACAGGTGATACAGTACATTCGGTCGAGGATCTGAAGGGAAGAACCATATATGCCAGCGGAAAGGGAGCAACTCCTGAGTATGCTCTTAACTACATACTCTCGGAAAATGGAATCGATCCGGAAAAGGATGTGACGATCGAATGGAAATCGGAACATGCGGAATGTGTGACGGCTCTTGCGGTTTCTTCTAAGGAAAGTGAAGTTGCATTGCTTCCTCAGCCTTTTGTTACTACGGCTCAGACCCAGAATGACAGAATACGAATAGCGCTGGATCTGACGGAAGAATGGGATAAATTGCAGGAGGATGCGGAGTTTCCCAGTGCGCTTCTTACCGGAGTTATCGTGGCTAGAGCGGATTTTATAGATGCGCATCCCGAGGCAATTAGTGCCTTTATGGATTCTTATAAGAAGTCCGTAGACTATGTGAATGAAAATATTGAGGAGGCAGCAGGTCTTATTGAGAAATTCGATATTATACCTTCTGCCGTAGCGCAAAAGGCGCTGCCATACTGCAATATTACATTCATAGAAGGCGGGGAGATGAAAGACAAGCTTTCCGGATATTTGAAAGTATTGATGGAACAGAATGAGAAGTCCGTGGGAGGAGTGATTCCGGCTGATGACTTTTATTACAACAGACAGGGCGAATAAAACAGAGGTAAAAATATGGGCGGTTCTTCTATGGCTGATTGTGTGGGAGATAGCAGCACGTTCTATCGGACAGGAGATACTCTTGGTATCTCCTGTTGTTGTATTGTTCAAATTTTTTCAATTAATGATTACCTTAGAATTCTGGCAGTCCGTCGCTTTTTCGTTTCTGCGGATTATAGGAGGTTTTATCCTCGCACTGTGTGTAGGAAGCTTTTTAGCCGCCGTCAGTTCAGTCAGCTCTTTTATAAGAGAATTGATGCAGCCTCTTATTGCGGTTATGAAAGCAGTACCTGTCGCGTCCTTTATTATTATCATATTGATATGGATACCTTCACGTAATTTAGCGGCAGTTATCTCTTTTCTTATGGTGCTGCCCGTTGTATATAAGAATATTTTGGAAGGCATAGAGAGAATGGACAGGCAGCTTTTGGAAATGGCGGAGGTTTTTAAAGTATCGCATTTAAAGCGATTCCGATATATATACCTTTCACAGATTATGCCATATTTTAAAATAGCATCCTCTCTGTCACTCGGATTGTGCTGGAAGGCCGGAGTAGCAGCGGAGGTAATCGGAATTCCTCAAGGTTCGATTGGTGAAAAACTATATGAAGCGAAAGTTTATCTACAAACTCCGGATTTATTTGCATGGACATTTACCATCGTTTTATTGAGCGCCGGTTTTGAAAGGTTATATCTTATTGTTGTGGATAACTTGGTAAAAAAAGTTGAAAGAGGTTGAAAACTTAAGGGAGAGCCACAATGGATATTATAGTTCGCAATTTATCAAAAAAGTATGGGGAAAAAAAGGTGTTTCATAATTTTTCCGCAATAATAAAAGAGGGGGGCGTAACGTCTATCATGGCTCCGTCCGGTGCGGGTAAGACAACATTTCTCAGAATTCTTGCGGGGCTTGAAAAGGCGGACGAAGGAAGCATAGAAGGAATGGAAGGTAAGAATATCGGTATGGTTTTTCAAGAAGACAGGCTTTGTGAAAATTTGAATTCCGTTTCCAATATTAGTTTCGTATGCAGTAACGCGATAACCAGGCAGCAGATTCTTGAGGAATTACATAAAGTCGGACTTGCGGGAAGCGAGTTGCAGCCGGTTCGGGAATTGTCCGGCGGTATGCGCAGGAGAACTGCCCTGGTGCGTGCGCTTTTGTCCGTTTATGATATATTAATTCTGGATGAACCTTTTAAAGGGCTGGATGAAAGCAATAAAATAGAAATCATGAACTACACGCTGAAAAAAAGCATGGGAAAGACTGTTATACTGGTAACTCATGATGAAAACGAAGTAAAGTTTATGGGAGGGGAAATAATATATATGTATCCTCATATAATAAAATAACTTTAAAAATAAAGGATATAAATATGTTCTATATCACTTCCTCGGATAATGTAAAAATAGCTGTCTATAATTTTGACTGCGGAGGAGCACATACTGTTTTTCTCATCCACGGCTGGCCGCTTTCCCACAAAATGTATGAATATCAGATTGAAAGATTAATCGCCTGCGGTTACAGGGTTGTGACACTCGATTTGAGAGGATTCGGGAATTCCGACGCGCCTGGCTGCGACTATTCCTTTGATCGGATGGCGAAGGATGTCTATGAAATCATATCCGCACTTTGTTTGAAGGATATTATGCTTGTAGGATTTTCTATGGGCGGGGCAATTGCACTCCGGTACATGAATTTATATCGTGGTTATGAAGTAAGGCAGCTGATTTTGTTAGCGGCGGCGGCTCCTTCATGGACACAGAGACCAGGCTATCCTTACGGTTTTACAAGGCAATATGTGGACGAATTAATAGAACGGGTATGTACAGATAGGCCGAAAGTTGCTTATGAATTCAGCCACGACCAGCTTTTTGCCAGTCCGCAGAGCAAAGCGGCCAAGGACTGGTTTGGAGATATTGCCCTTTCCGCATCAGGAATCGGTACTTTGAAGGCGGCCATTTCTCTTCGCGATGAAGACGGAAGGAGGGATCTGGCAGCAGTACGCGTACCAACGGTAATCATTCACGGTGCCAAAGACATTGTCGTATCCAACGACCTTGTCAGAATTCAACACAGAGGAATCCGAGGCTCCAAATTATACACTCTTGAAAACAGCGGTCATGGAATTATATACGATGAATTGGATAAATTCAACAGAATATTTATAGATGTGATTGATGGAGCTTATTAAAAAATATGCACCAAGTTGAAAGAATAAATACCGCTTGGTGCATAATTCTTGACATTTGAATAAAAAGTATTCAAAATAAAAGGAAATAGGCATCTTTAGGTAGGACTGTTTTGCAAAGGAAAAGGTATCTTTCATGAATTATATAGTGTTTGATTTAGAATGGAATCAAAGCAATACAGGAAAAGAGAAAGAAGTAAAAACTGTTCCTTTTGAGATTATAGAAATCGGCGCCTTAAAGTTAAACGATAGTTTTGAGATTACTGATAAATTTAACCGATTGATAAAGCCTCAGATTTACCATGAAATGCATCATATTACGAAGAAATTAATACATTTGCACATGGAAGAGTTAAAGGATGAGTGTTTTTTTAAGGAAGTAGCAGAAGACTTCCTTACATGGTGCGGAACGGATTATATGTTTTGCACTTGGGGGTCTTTGGATCTAACAGAGCTCCAGCGGAATATGAGGTTTTATAATCTACCGCCCCTATCGGACAGGCCTATGAAATTTTATGATGTACAGAAGCTCTTCAGCATTGCTTTCGAGGATAAAAAATCCAGAAGGACTCTGGAGTACGCCATAGATTTTCTGAACATAAGAAAAGATATTCCTTTTCACAGAGCATTCAGCGATGCTTATTATACGGCAAAAATATTTGCTTGCTTGGATAAGTCCGTATTGAACAACATTTCTTTCGATGTTTTTGTAACTCCGAAGAGTAGAAAAGAAGAAGTTTATATGGTGTTCGATAATTATACGAAATATATTTCAAGAGAATTCGACAGTAAACAGGACGTGCTCAGTGACAGGGAAATTATGAGCACAAAGTGCTATCTTTGCAGGAGAAATATAAAGCGCAAGATCAGATGGTTCTCACCTAACGGAAAGCATTATTACAGCGTGGCCTACTGCAACAATCATGGTTTTATGAAGGCAAAGGTTCGCATTAGAAAAGCCGAAGATGATAAAATGTATGCGGTAAAGACGACAAAGTTTATATCGGAAGAAGATATGCTCGATATAAAAGAAAAACAAGAGCGTGCAAAGCAGCAGAAAAGAGAAAGAAACAAGCATATAAAATAAGCAATTGAAGCCGTCAACAATGACGGCTTTAAGAATTTTGTAAGAAATAGGTAAATAAAGCTGTAAGAAATATGAAATATGATATACTCAGGCTTGATAAACGGATAAGGGTCGATATTTTTTTATGAGTAAGGAGTTGTATTATGAAAGAATGTGTACTTGTAGTAGACGATGACAGGGAGATTGTAAAAGCAATAGCGCTGTTGCTTGAAAAGGAGGGATACGATGTGCTCAAGGCATATGATGGGATGCAGGCACTTGAAATTGTGTCGGAGAAGTCGGTGCAATTAATTATCATCGACGTAATGATGCCGAAGCTGGACGGTTTGTCGGCAGTTATGAAGATCAGAGAAAAGAAAAATATTCCTATCATTGTGCTTAGCGCTAAAAGCGAGGATACGGATAAAGTGCTAGGTTTATCTATGGGAGCTGATGATTATGTGACAAAGCCATATTATGCGGCGGAGCTGGTTGCGAGGGTAAAGAGTCACCTACGCAGGTATACAAGTCTTGGAGATATCAACACCTTTGTTTCCTCAAGCAATGTTGCAAATGGGAGGCTTCGATATAATAAGCTGGAACGTATTTTATATGCGGATGAGGAACCGGTAAGATTAACTGCTACGGAAACAAAAATTGTAGAATTGCTCATGTGCAATATAGGAAGGGTTTTTCCTGCAGAGGAAATATACCGTCGTGTTTGGAACGAGGAAGCGTACGCGGCGGAAAATACAGTAATGGTACACATAAGGCGCATTCGCGAGAAGATAGAACTGAATCCGAAAGAGCCGGAATATTTAAAGGTGGTGTGGGGCATTGGATACAAAATTGAAAAAAAGTAAAACAGTCGTGAGCTTTGTCTCGTGGTTCATAGGAATAATATTGTTGTTCATTAATCTTTTTTCCGCCGTTATAGAGTATGACAGTAATCCTAATTTTATAGGCCGGATAAAAGAGGTATTCGGAGAAGATTATCAGAATACGGATGAATTTCGTTACTGTATGTCCGATTATCTGAATACCTTTTTAGCTATGTCGATTGGCGGTTCCATATATGAAGACTATGGGGAAACCGCTTATGAATATGATCCGGAATACGGAGAGTTACCGGATGTGTCTGTTCAAACAGCAATTGAATATGGTATGAATTATGATTATTCGTCGGATACAGCCGAACAAATGCTGAGGGAGTGGGGTTACGAGGAACCGCCATATGCAGCGGACAAGGAAGATTATCTAGAAGATGCGGAAGAATATCATAAAAGTATTGTAAATGACAGAAATAAGCTGTATACAATAGAGAAAGACGGAAAAGTATTATATACAAATGAAGAAAGCTTAGGCATGTACGGCAAAGATTTTGTTATGCCGGAAGGATATAATTATCTGCTTTATTTCGATGGTAAAAAAGCGACCGTAATAAAAGACGGAAAAGAAATCAACGTATACGGGGATGGATATTATCGGGATAACACTAGCTGGTATATACCGGGTTATATAAATTTCCCTGCGGATGAAGCGCTTGAAGGCTCAAGGATATGTATTGTTGCGGCAAAAGTACCACGCATTACCGTAACCAAGAATTATGACGGAAACGGTACAACGTATTTTAATAATGCTTTCTATAATATACAGGAAAACTTATCCTCGAAAAAAACTGCGTATTTGGGATGGTTATGCAGTTTTATATTAATGATGGCACTTCTTACTGTCAGTGCAGTCCTGCATAAGAGTAAAAAAGAGGCCAATCTTGTAATCGCCGGATTTACAGCAAAGATCTGGTATGAAATAAAGCTGATACCTATTATAGGAATCCTATATTGTTTCATTATGGCGATTGCTACAATCATATATAACGGGGAATGGTACTATCTGGAAGAAATATGGGATATGGGCAGCAGCTTTTGGGGTATAGATTATTTAATGAATAAAAGTGCTTTAATATGTATTTTGTCTTTGAGCTTTGGCTTTATCTGGCTGTTCATTAATGATGTTCGTCACAATGAAAAACCTTGGAATAAAAGTATTGTATCCGCTCTCAGTAAGGTATTCAGAACTTCTATGCTGAAGCTTCCCTTTGGAAAAAGGATGGTAAGACAATATATGTGGGTATTTTTTGCGGAGTTTGCCGTAGGATTTCTCATGGTCTTATTATTGGGTATTTGGGCTTATACAAATTTTTCAATAGAAGAAGCTTTGCTATCAGGGGGAGTTTTCGTTTTCCTACTGCTGACAGTTTGGATATGTCAGTTTTTTTACGCCAGAAATAATAAAGAAATAGCAGAGGACATGGATGCACTCGTTTCCCAGATAGAGATCATTCATAGCGGAAGATTAGCGGAGATTCCAGAAGTGTCGAAGGATTCCGACTTGTCGGAGGCAATTAATAATTTGAACGATATACAAAAAGGCATGAAAACGGCGTTGGAGGAACAGATAAAAAGTGAACGTATGAAGGTGGAGCTTATTGCGAATGTGTCCCATGACATTAAGACGCCGCTCACTTCCATTATCAGCTATGTGGAACTTCTGAAACAGGAGGATGATCTTCCGGATCACGTAAGGGATTATATTTCCATATTGGAAAACAAGTCGCAGAGATTAAAAGCCATGGTACAGGATGTATTCGAAGTTAGCAAAGCGGCTTCGGGAGAGCTGTCCGTGAATATGGAGGACTTGGATCTTGGAAAATTAATTCGTCAGACTCTTGCCGATATGTCCGAGCAGATTGAGGAAAGTAATGTAATTATTAAAACGGAAATGCCGGAAGGGGCAGTAATGATTCACGCCGACGGCGAACGTCTATACCGCGTATTTCAGAATCTGCTGCAAAATGCATTAATATATTCTCTTGAAGGATCTAGGATATATGTTACTTTGCAGGAGGATGGAAAGCTTGTTGCCGCAAGCATCAAAAATACTTCTAAAGATGAGATTCCCTCAGACGTCGATTTTACGGAACGTTTTGTTAGAGGCGATAAGAGCCGAAGCGACGGCGGAAGCGGATTAGGGCTGTCCATTGCGCAGAACTTTACCGAAGCCTGCGGCGGTACCTTTAAGGTGGAAACCATAGCTGACTTATTCGTGGTGACGGTTTCGTTCAAAAAAGTTGAAAATCATAATAACAGTTAAAAAGTGGAGCACTGCTCTATGGATAATAATTATCCATAGAACAGTGCTCCTTTTCAATTGACTGAGTTGTATATAAAATTCAAATACAATTATAGTTTGCAAACGTCTAAATATTACTTGAACAAGTGAATTAATCACTTAATAATTTAATTTCAGGATAATATTCGAATTCCGCTTTTCCGATGATGGCATCTTTACTTACAAATTTATTCTGCCAGTAGCGGGAATCCCAGGAGTTTTCCCTGTTATCTCCCATCATAAAATAGCAGTCTTCAGGGACAGTGTACGGGCCGAAGTCATCGGTAACAAATTTTTCTAAGTACGATTCCTTAAGTTCTGTTCCGTTAATATAAACCTTACCCCCAATTCCCTCTACCGTTTCTCCGGAAAGAGCGACGATTCTTTTTAGTAAGGGTATTGCATCCGGGTCCTCATCGGGACATTGAAAAGCTACAATATCACCTCTGGAAGGAGAGGAGGCTTTGTAGGCGAGCCGGTTAATGATGATCCGGCTGTCTTTCATGATGGTAGTCTCCATAGAAGTAGTGGGTACTTGTGCATTTGCGATCAGCTTACTGTTGATAAAGGAAGCAAAGAGCAGGAAAAAAAGAATAATCTTAGAGTAACTTAGAATCTCTTTTAATAATTCTTCTTTTTTCATAATATATCCTCACTTTGATTTTGTAATACTTAATTAAATCTTAGAAATCAAAATCTCTAAAATGAGAACGCATTCTGTCCTTCCGTCTGTTTTTTCTGCGCAAACGGCTTCTGCGCCTTTTTGCAAAGCTATAATTTTGCATAATCGATTTGATAATAAACAAAAAAATCAATATGCCTGCGACAATTAAAATAACAGAAAGCACTCTTTTTACATTGACAAATATAACGTTTTCCTGCGGCTCTTCGTTTGCTGTACTTTCGTCGACACTGCTCTGTCCCGATGTGTCAAAATCGTAAGAAGATTCAGTATTCAGAGCGATATCGACGGATGCGCTTCCTACGTATACGCCATTGTAAGTATAATCGATCTTGGCTATCTGACTTTCATCTTCCACATCGTAAGAAATAGAAGATTCCGTATCTTCGAAAACCGCTGTTTTCGGAAGCACAACATAGCTATCCTTATTCAAGGATAAGACCGGCTTCGAGCTGCCGAAGATATCGTTGTCCGTCTGGAAAAAGTCTGCGTTGTCTATGTTGTAGTTCGACTCGTTCTGCGAAACATTGACTGCTTCAAAGTTATTAAATCCGTATTGGAACAAGTCCACCGTGTCTGTAAACTGGTTGGGGGATTCTTCCTTCATAATGACGCAAATAAGCTTCATGCCGTTGCGTTCCGCACAGCTTACGAGCGTCTGTCTCGCAGTGTCAGTATAACCCGTTTTACCGCCGATGATTCCTTCATAGGGGTATTCATTGTTTACAATCTTATTATGAGTTCGCAATATAAAGTCGTCAGGCTGTGTGGGTGTCGCCTCGAAATGATAAGAAGGTGTGCCGGATATTTTGGCTAAGAGCTCATTTTTATAGAAGGCACGGGCAATAGTCGCCAAATCATAAGCAGAGGTATAATGGTTATCGTCATGTAAACCGTTTGCATTGGCAAAATGAGAATCGGTGCAGCCTAATTCCTTTGCCTTTTGATTCATCATTTCGGCAAAGCCTTCTATACTCCCTCCGATATGCTCTGCCACCGCGTTGGCTACTTCATTGGCAGAGCCGACCAGAATACCATATAGACATTCTTCCATGGAAATAGATTGTCCTTCGTCCATACCCATGTTTGAACTTCCAACCGGAATGGAAAAAACTGCATTATGGGAGAAGGTGACCGTTTCATCCAAAGACGAATTTTCTGCAGCTATCAGGCAAGTGAGTATCTTCGTAGTACTCGCAGGGTATAGTTGTTCGTGGATATTTTTACTGTATAAGATAGCGCCCGTATTCGCTTCCATTATAATAGCTGATTCGGCACCTATCAGTGGACCGGCGGGCCAGTTTTCTATTTCATTGGACTGTACAGGGAGGGTTTTTCTTGTTTCTACCGCCTGTGTCAGTTCGTCTAAGCTTGCGGCATATGCAGATACGGTATCCGCCGCAAAGGATACGGAAAACATGGAAACCGATAAAGTGAAGATACAAATATTTTTTTTAAGTTTATGAAAGCTAAAGGGTTTTTTCCCTTGCCCGTTATGATTATAATACATTGGCTTACACTCCTACAAAGTATATATTTTTTCGCACAAATGTATTGTACCACACTCAAGGCTCAATTTCATTAAATTGTGTCAAGGTAAAAAATTTTTATACTAATTCACAAGCCAATCTTTGCAAACTTTATGACTTTTTGATCCATGCCGACTTTTTAAAATATTGTATTACACCTTCAAAAGCCATTTTTTCACCTTCTTGTATTTTATTTGCTTTCAGTATATATTATCGCATCCTGTTAGGGCTTTTCATTTACAGGATTGTGGTGTAAAATAAAGTATAAGAAAATGAAGGAGCAGCCTTATGCGTTTGCGTAATATATCGGGTTCGAGAGAGATAATTGGCATGAGCGGGTTCGTTATTCACGAACCGGAGAATCAAAAAGGAAACTGGCAGAGTATTTTTGGCAATAATAATCCCATACACATTGAAATCGGGATGGGAAAGGGCCGTTTTATTATGGATATGGCGAAGGCATATCCGGATATCAATTATATAGGAATAGAGAAATATTCCAGCGTTCTTCTGAGAGCGGTTCAGAAAATGGAGCAGGAGAAGGAAGTCATACCCAACGTCCGTTTTATCCGGATGGACGCCGAGGTAATTGAGGAGGTTTTCGAAAAAGAGGAAGTGGAGAGGATTTACCTCAATTTTTCCGATCCATGGCCGAAAGACAGACATGCCAAGCGCCGTTTGCCGTCGAAGGAATTCCTTGCCCGTTATGACAAAATATTAAAAAAAGATGGCCGGTTAGAGTTCAAAACTGATAATAAAGAATTATTCATGTTTGCATTGGAGGAGCTTGGAGTCGCCGGCTGGAGAGCTGAAAAAGTAAGCTACGACTTGCATCACGATGAAGAGATGATGCAAGGAAACATAATGACCGAATATGAAGATAAATTTTCTTCTTTGGGTAATCCTATTTATAAATATATCATTGTGAGATAGAAAGAGAGGCTTGAATATGGAATACAAATTTACAACAGCAAATTTTGATGCGGAAGTATTGAATGCGGATATTCCCGTATTGGTGGATTTCTTCGCGGACTGGTGCGGACCATGTAAAATGATGGCTCCGATAGTGGAAGAATTGGCCGGGGAATTCGAAGGAAAAGTAAAGGTAGGAAAATGTAACATCGATGATGAAATGGAGATAGCGCAGAGATACCGCGTTATGTCGATACCTACATTTATTATCTTTAAAGGCGGAGAAGCAGTAAGTGTAACAGTCGGCGCGCTTTCCAAAGCAGAATTAACAGATAAGCTGGAGCAGGTACTGGCATAATAACTGAATTTTTATACAGCTGAACAAAAGCTATGTTACCGGATTATTTGGTTGCGAGAGTGTGCGAAAGGCACACTTTTGTTTTATATAGCTATTATAGGAAAAATTTTTCATTAATTATAAAATTTAATAACCCGTAAGGGAAGGCATGGAGCGTAATATGAGTCAGTATACTAGAAAACGTGCGAAGTACAATAAGAAGCATGTGGCAATTGTCGCAGGAGCAGGCATTTCCGTCGTTCTTATTCTGGTGATTGTAGTCGCATCAGTAAAATCATTATTTTCAGGAAGGAAAGATAGCGAAGTAGCGGCCGTACAGGTGATAGCGGAAACGGGGGTAACGGAAGGAGAAGAGGCCGCAGAGGAAGAGACATCGAGAGCGGATGATACCGAGGATTTGCAGATAGCAGCAGACGTTGCGGATATGAATGATGCAGAAGACCCTCAGGAGGCGGAGAGCATGAACGAGGACGGAGCAGGAGCCGCATCGGATATCAGCGCAGTGATAAAGGGGGCGAATGAGACGGGAGATGTTTCTTATGGAATTGATGTCGCCAAGTGGCAGGGAACGATAGACTGGCAGCAGGTGGCTGATTCAGGCGTAGAATTTGCAATTATCCGTGTAGGCTACCGCACCCAGAAGACGGGAATCATCATGGAGGATCCCTTGGCGAAATACAATATGCAGCAGGCAAAGGAAGCAGGTATTCAGTTGGGTGTTTATTTCTTCTCCACGGCGATAACAGAGGAAGAAGCAAAAGAGGAAGCGGCATGGGTAACCGGCTTTATCGCGCAATACCCGATTACCTATCCGGTAGTTTATAATTGTGAAGGCTTCCAATCTTCGGAAAGCAGGCAATACGGATTGGATAAAAGTATACGGAGTGATTGTGCTATTGCCTTTTTGGATTATGTGCAGAAGAAAGGCTATACGCCTATGTTCTATGCGGCAAAAAATGAGATGCAGGGAAATGCTCTATGGGATACGGACAGGCTTGCCAGCCGGTATAAGATATGGGTATCCCAATATCCGGATGCTCCCTATCCTCAGACGGCAACCTCCAGCTACAGCGGTAAGCATGATATGTGGCAGTATACAAGCCAGGGTACGGTGCCGGGTATTCCCAAAGGTGTGGATATGAATGTGGCTTATTTCAGCTACAGCCAGGCGGCGGAAGCGGTGGATGATACCCCGTATGAAGTGGTAGAGGCAGATCCGGAAGCATTACTCGATATGACGGAAGTAGATGAGCAGATAACGGCGAAAATAGAAACAAATCTGCGTTCGATGCCGAGCACGACCAGCGAAGATACAATTGTAGGAAAACTGAAAAACAAAGAAACGGCAACGAGAACAGGCATATCTTCAAGCGGCTGGTCGAGACTCGAATATAACGGACAGAAGGTATATGCGGTAAGCAGTTATCTGACAACGGATTTGAGCTATGAGGCACCGGCGTCCGCCATACAGCCGGCGTCCATATATCAGCCGGTAAACGAGACGGTGACAGCAAAAAAGGTTACCAATTTAAGGAGCACGGCTAGTTCGGCCAGTGATGATACAATAGTGGCAGTGCTCCACAACGGCGAGACCGTGACGCGTACAGGTGTCGGAAGCAATGGCTGGTCGCAGGTGGATTATAGCGGACAGACCTTATATGCCATCAGCAGTTACCTCACAACAGACCTGGGATATGTGCAAACAGCTCCCGATACATCGGTCTATACGGATGTCAACGAGCAGATGACGCCGAAAATCGAATGCAATCTCCGCACAGAGCCAAGTACGGCGAACGAAGGTACGATAGTGGCAACGATAAGAAACGGAGATGTTGTGACCAGAACAGGAATTAACCCGAATACAGGCTGGTCGAGACTTGATTATAACGGACAGACAGTATACGCGGTGAGCAGTTATTTGACACCTGTACAATAAAGAAATGTGTAAAATAAAATCGACAAAAGAGAAAAAATTTTTTGTGAGGAGGGCTAAAGATAAAATCAATAAAAACAAAGATGTTAATCACTATTTTACCAATTATTATATTATGCATGCTGTTTCTTACTATTAACAGTTCCTATGCCAGCAGAAGCAGTATTCTGACGCAGACGGAAGAATTAATGTCAGCGAAATTGGATGGGGAGATTACGAGTATTTCCAGGGAGATTAGAGAAGTAGAGATGATGGCAGGAATTATTTCCACTACGGTCTCCAATACTTATCAATCGACAGAACTGCAAGAATATGAAAAACTGTTGGGAGAGATTATATATAGCAATGCCCTTGCTATGGGAAGCGGTATTTGGTTCGAGCCGTATGCGTATGATAAAAAGGAAAAATACGTAGGACCCTATATTTACAAAGATGGAGAACAACCAGCAGTGACTTATGAGTACAGCAATGCAGAGTACAATTACTTCGGGTATGAATGGTATCAGAATGCGGTAAAGTCCCAGGGAAATCCGATATTTACGGTACCTTATTATGATGAAACGTTGGATGTTACCATGTCTTCATGTACTGTACCTATTAAAAAGGCAAATGGTGATTTCATTGGAGCTGTTTCAGTAGATATCGAGCTTACGACAATTCAGAATTTAATAAGCGACATACAGGTAGGGGAAAAAGGAAAAGCCTTTTTACTCAGTGCAGACGGGACATATCTTTCTTGTTCCGACAGCAGCAAGATTATGAAACAGAAGATTCAGGAGGAGGAGAACTCATCTCTCGCACAGCTCGGCAATGAGGCATTACAGCAGGGAGAAGGCTCCGGCTCTTATACCGGAGGAAATGAAACCTATCGAGTATACTATAAGAGGCTACCGGGATTGAACTGGATACTGGCAATCGAGATTCCGGAGAGCGAGCTGAATGCTCCGGTACGGTCTCTGATTGCGCAGATGGCAGTAATCAGCGTTGTGGCCATAGTTCTTTGTTTTGCCGTAGTTTTATATATGGTTGGTAATGTGAGTAAGAACCTAAAGAAGGTAAATCTTTTTGCGGGCATTCTGGCCAAGGGAGACCTTACGGTAGATGAGTTGAAGATAAAAGGAAAAGATGAACTGAAGCAGATGAGCGAATCCTTAAATGATATGTTTGCTAATAATAAGTTCATCATAAAGCATATTGCAGATAGTTCGGAGACGCTGAATGAGTCGGGTGGCAATTTAACACAGGCGGCCAAAGAGCTTTCTATGCAATTTAAGAACATTGCAGAGGTATTAAATGCGGTCAATGAAGATATGATGTCTTCCAGTGCTTCTACAGAAGAAGTAAACGCGTCTGTTGAGGAAGTAAATTCTTCGGCCAATGTGTTGCTTGAGGAAACGGAAAAAAGCAATGAGCTGGCTGCAGAAATAGAAAAGCGTGCGGCAGAAGTTAAGCAGATCAGCCGAACTTCTTATGAAAAAGCGACCGATCTGACGAAGGTTTATGAAAGTGAACTCGAGCAGAGCGTGGAAAATGCCAAGATTGTGGAATCCGTAAGCGTTCTTGCCGATGTAATCTCACAAATTGCCGATCAGATTAATTTGCTATCCCTCAATGCATCAATAGAAGCGGCGCGTGCGGGAGAGCAGGGAAGAGGATTCGCGGTTGTAGCAGGAGAAATCGGTAAGTTGGCAGGGGAGACAGCCTCTGCGGTCAACGAGATTAAGGAGACTACCGAGAAAATAGAAGATGCCTTTAAGCTGTTAATCAATACGGCCAATGGACTTTTGCAGTTTATTACAAAAACAGTGTCCCCGGATTACGAAGCCTTTGTTCATACCGCAAGGCAGTATGAATCAGATGCAGAAACTATCAAGGTTTTCTCGGAAAAGATATCAGATATGTCCAAGGCTATAGAACATACAATAAACGAAGTGAGCCAGGCAGTGCAGAGTATTGCTTATTCTACACAAAATACTTCCGATAACAGCGGTAAAATCATCGAATCTATCGGTGCCATGGAAAAAACGGTCAATGAAGTAGCCGACATGTCCGAGGAACAGAAAGAGATGTCAGAACAGCTGTATGATATGGTAAATAAGTTTAAATTATAGAGAATATATAAAAAGCCGATTAATATGCTCCCTTCCGGTTAGACAAGTGAAATAATAGAAACACTTGATACTTGGACGGGAGCATATCGCTTAGTGCGACAAATTCGCGAAAGAGGCCTCGAAATGCAAAAACGTTTTGCCTCATAGGCTTTGCCGGCAAGTGATGTTACAATAAAAAGGTACTTGTGTTTAGGACATTTCTGCAACATTTGGTGTTTAAGCTATCCCTATCACACAAAGGGAGGTATTCCTATGAGTATCCTACAAACATTCAATTTGAAAAAATACTACGTCACCGAGCCGAACATTACTCGCGCACTGGATGACGTAACCTTCTCCGTGGGGGAAGGTGGGTTTGTAGCAGTGGTTGGTACATCCGGTTCCGGAAAGTCTACACTGCTGCATATGATGGGCGGTCTGGACACTCCGACATCAGCTAGCGTGGTAGTACGGGACAAAGATGAATGACGAGCAGCTTACCATCTTTTGCCGTCACAATATCGGTTTTGTGTTCCAGAGCTACAACCTAGTACCGATTCTGAATGTGTATGAAAACATTGTTCTTCCCGTAGAACTGGACGGAGACATGGTGGATTAGCGGTTCAAGAACGAGGTAGTAAAGATGCTGGGTCTGCTTCAACGTACCAGCCGAGAATTCAATCAAACGCTGGTGATGATTACGCACAACAATGAGATTGATCAGCTTGCCGACCGGATTGTACGGATTGAGGACGGCAGAATCAAGGCATAAGGGGGCGAAATCATGAAGCTACCATTTGAAAATGATACATCGAAAGTAGTTAAACGACTGGCAAAACGTAGCTTACAGGCTGACAAGAGGCGGAATTTCTTTGTGGTAATTACCATTATTCTGACGACCGCACTTTTGTCCGGAATATTTTTTGTCACATTTGCCGGTCAGAGGAAGCTTGAAGCGGATATTCGCGGGCAGTATCAAGCAGTAGTAGTAGATACTACTCAGAAGGAGATAAACAATCTTTCTTCTCGGTCGGAAATCGAACAATGGGGCCTATCGCAGAAATATGGTATGTCCCGTTATCAGGACAGCAACCTGATAGAAGCCGATGCTAACTGGATGGTATTGGGGAATGGAAGAATGCTTCTGCTATATTGTCGCCACCTTGCTCATTACCCTCGTGCTTGGTGGTTGTTTGGGGGCCGTATTGGTGGTCGCCATGGGGAATTTTGAGATTTTCGGACCGCTGGTTTACCGGTTTCCTATAATTGAACTGTTAATATTTACGGGGCGCTATTTCTGGTGCAAACTCCATCTATAAAAGAGTGTGGTTATTCCACACTCTTTAGAGCTTCTACCATATTAATACGGTTAAGGGCTCGATTGGTCATTAAATTCACAATAAAAGCGAAGCAGAGTGTAATGGCAGAGGATACCAGGTAGCTCATGGGTTTCACGTGCACAGCAAAGTATACGGACGGCAATTGCAGTACGCTGGTAAGAAGTCCGCTTAGAAACCGGCCTAGGGGTAATCCTGCAAGACTCCCTATTATAGTTAAGATTAATGTTTCTTTATAGACATATTGATGCACTTCGTTATCATAGAATCCTAGTACCTTGATTGTAGCGAGCTCCCTAATTCGTTCCGATATATTTGTATTCGACAATGTGAAGAGCACTACGAATGCGAGGCCGCCTGCCATAACAATCAACAGCAGGACTACCGCATTAATTAATTCAAAGCCAAAATCTTCTTTTAAACCGGCAGTACTCGCTGCGGAGAGTATTCCGTCGTTATCGAGAAGCGAATGGATATATTCCTCCGGATCGGTGCACTTATCCGTAAGATGGGCGAGTACACCGTTGGGCGTATATTCCTCGAACAGTGATTCATAGTAGGATTGGTTAATATATATGTTATTGCCCAGGTAATTCTTAATAATCCCGGCTACGACTGCTTTACGTTCCTCCAGCTGCAGATTCTGGAGAGAAACAGTATCGTCCTTATTAAGATTGAGAATTCCCGCAGCATTCTGTGTGACATATATGCCGGCATCATCCAGATAAACCGGTGCACCGTCCGGATCCTGTAAGTGAATATAATCGTTGATAGAAGCGCCTTCGGGAATAACCATCAGCTGAACCTTTTCCGCTTCTTTCGCCGAATTAAGCAGCTTGATGCTGTCGATTTGCAGATTCAGACAATCGGCGATATTACTGTCATCGGACAGCCTTTGTATCAAATCGTCATTATTCTCCGAATCGGTAATTACCATCAGGTCATAGCTGTATATTTTTTCGTATTGCTCGGGGGCTAGGTTTGTGATAGTATCTTTCAGCGCGAAACCGCAAAGAATGAGAGCATTACAGCCCATAATGCCACCGATTGTCATAAATAAACGCTTTTTAAACCGAAATAGATTTCGGACGGTAACCTTGTTCAGGAATTTGAAGCGGTTCCATAGAAAAGGTAATCGTTCGAGAAAAACCCGGGAGCCTGCACGGGGCGCTTTGGGGCGCATAAGTGCCGCAGGTGTCTGGGAAAGTTCGCTATGGCAGGCAAGTAGAGTCGCACCTGCAATTCCGAACAAGAACAGCAAAATACCGCCTATACCGTAGAGAACATCAAAGCGTAGGTAATATTGGGGAAATGAATAAAGCGACTCTAAAATATACATCAAAAATTTCGGAAAGAGAATAAAACCAACCAAATCCCCCATGATTCCGCCCAATAAACAGGCGAGCAGAGCGAAGAGGAGATATTTCCAGTATACGGCGGAATCGCTGAATCCCAACGCCTGATAAGTTCCTATAAGACCTCGTTCCTCTTCCACCATGCGCGTCATGGTTGTAAGGCTCATGAGAACCGCAACTACCAAGAAAATAATAGGAAATACATTTCCTACAGCTTCAATTGAAGACATATCGTTGTGAAGGCTTGAATAACTATCCAAAGAAAAGCGATCCTGAACATACCATTGCGTCATATCTATTTCATCCAGTTTAGCATATGCATCCATAATCTCTTCATTGGCTTCTTTTTTTTCAGCGGCGTATTCCAGTTCTTTTTGGATGAGTTCAGCTTCGCCTTCTGCCAGCTCTTTCTTACCTTCTTCCATTTCCTGCTTGGCTTGTGCAAGTTCTTTCTTAGCATTTGCTTCTTCCGTATTCAGCTTTTTTTCGACGTCTGCCAACTTGCTTTTTGCCGATTCTAGCTCTGCTTTGCCGTCTTCCAGTTCAGCCCTTTTTTCTTGGAGAGCTTTACGTCCCGCCTCCAGCTGGGCTTCCGCACCCGCAAGCTGTGCCGCAATTCCGTCCAAATGCTGTCTGGTACTTCGCAGTGATTCCTCGAAAACGGCTTTTTGAGCATCCAGCGCTTGCTGCCCTCCGTTTATCTTACCCATCCCGAAAGCAGCCTGTACAGCGGAAGAGAGAAGTGTATCCAATTGAACGGCTTGTTCGTTCATCTGAACAATGGAGGCGGAAAGCTGCTGCATTTCGGCAGTTTTTGAATCGCGTTCATTTGTCAGATCTGCAATGGCCTGCTCAGCCGCACCTTGCTGCAGAGCGTCTTCAATCTTGTAATTTAAGTTTTCTACATATACATTTAAGCCGTTTAGTGAGATCTGCATTTGATCGATTTGTGCTGTCAGTCCGGACTTTATTAAATTAATTCTTTCCTGTAGGGCATTGGAAAAAGCGGCTGCTTCGGCAGATGCTTCCTGCGCGATAACGGTATCTTCCGCACCGGCAGCTACTTTGGCGGCAACCGCACCGACCAGTGCATCCCATTCGTCATTCGGCCAAGTATCTCCGAAAGGAGCTTTCATTTGCCGGAGACCTGCTTCCAGCTGAGTGCGGGATTCATCCAGTTGATTCTGTGCGTTGGTCAGTTTCTCATTTGCGGCTGCAAACTGGTCCTCTGCCTGTCTGCGCCCGTCGGCTAATTCCAGTTTTGCATCCTCTACCTGTCTGGCTTTGGAATTTATTTCCGCCTCGCCCTGTGCCAGCTTCTTCTCACCGTCCAGAAGCTCCGATTCCGCATCAGCCAGTTTCTGCCTTGAACTTATCAGCTCCTCTCGAGCCTTTGCAATTTGCTTCATGGCATCGGCTTCTTTACGGGAGAAAGTAGCTTCTCCATCCTTCAGCTCCTGTTTTCCGTCGTCAATATCGTCCCACGCTTTTTCAAACTGTTCGTCAGCCTCTGCAAATTCCTCATTCATTTTGCTTTCAACTTCTTCAACTTTTTCACGCGCCTCTGTCACAACAGAATGATAGCGAGCCAACTCTCTTTGTTCTTTAATATGATTTTCAATATCGTTGATAACGGTTTGAACCGTTTCACTATATTTATCCGAATTGCCGTCCATCTCTTTTGCTCCGGACAAAGTGAGATAGATTGCCGTAAAAACATCACTGTCTGCATCTGCCGGAGTTACGAAAAAGGTGTAGTCGGCAGACATGGCTGAACGGTATACGGTTCCGAAGCCCTCGCTCTGAATATCCATAGAGTCCGTTACTACGCCGGCAATTGTGTAGGTAGTACGAATAAAGACTGGGGGTCTTCCTCCTCATTCTCAGAGTCTTCTTCAATAATAAGCAGATCGCCAATGGATTTGCCGGAGGTATCCATATATTTTTGTGTAACGGCAATTTCTCCCGATTTCGATGGGAGTTGACCTTTCAACAAATAGGGTACGTTGATACCTTTTTCACTTAGAACAGTCATTTCGGCACTTTTCGATATGCCCTTTACATTGGTATAAACTGTCTTACTGTATCCGCCTTCGGCAAGCGCTACGCCTTCTATCTGTTCCAATGCTTCTATGTCGTCTTCCGAGAGTCCCAGTGTGGATGAAATGCGAATGTCGAACAGGTTCTGTCTGTCAAAAAATTGATCCGCTGAGTAATACATATCCTGGCAGGCCGCATAAATACCTGTCAGCATTGTCACCCCAAGCATAGTAATAATAAGAATGGATATAAAACGTTTCCAATTCTTTTTCATGGAACGCCAAGTGTCTTTTTTATAGGATTGATTCATAACGTTACCACTCAATCTGCTCAATAGGCGTAGGATGATCGTTGCGCACGGTTTTTACAACCGTGCCGTTTTTAAAGTGAATCACTCTGTCGGCCATAGGTGCCAAAGATGAATTGTGCGTGATGAGAAGAACCGTAATCTTTTCTCTTCTGCAGGTATCCTGCAATAGCTGTAGAATTTGCTTACCTGTGTTATAGTCCAATGCTCCGGTAGGTTCGTCGCATAAGAGCAGCTTCGGATTTTTGGCGATGGCGCGGGCAATCGATACGCGCTGTTGTTCGCCACCGGAAAGTTGTGCAGGAAAATTGTTTTTGCGATTTGTGAGTCCCACTTTTTCTAAAGTCTCGGAAGCGTCTAAGGAATTCGGGCAGATTTGGGAAGCCAGTTCTACGTTTTCAAGTGCTGTTAAGTTCGGCATTAAGTTATAAAATTGAAATACAAAACCGATATCCGTACGCCTATAGCCGACTAACTGTTTTTTGGTATAGGTGGCGATATTCTCTCCATCCACCATGACATCGCCGGATGTAGCGGTGTCCATGCCCCCCAAAATATTGAGGGCTGTTGTTTTACCCGCGCCTGAAGCGCCTAAAATAACAGTAAGTTCTCCTTTATCCACAAAAAAGTTCGCATTGTCCAGGGCGCGAATCTTTACATCGTCAGCAGCGTATTCTTTTATTACATGATTAAATTCTATATATGCCATAAGTCCTCCATCCCTATTCTTGCCTTACCTGATAAATTCTATTATGCAAAGACCACCAAAAGTGGCTCTTGTTTTTCCCTTTGAGATTATTTATGATAAAGATATTATATAAACACCGTGTTGATTTTACAATCGACAGTTGGTTTTCAGACGATGATTTTACAACAAAATCATATTTAAATGTCGGTTTTGAAGCATATGACGCATAGCTTGTTTGAATTCAGCACAGAAAGGGGAGTACTTATGAAAAACATGAAACAGAGCAGAAAGACACGTTACACACAAATGGCTTTACAGGACAGTTTGGTAGAGCTTATGAAGCAAAAGCCGATTGCTAAGATAACGATAAAAGAGCTTTGCGAAAACGCGGATATTAATCGTACAACCTTCTATGCGCATTATACCGATCAATATGATCTGCTTCAAAAAATGGAGGAGGAATGTCTTTCTTTTGCAAGAGAGGCTATTTCCAATCTTATTGGAGAAAAAGATCAAAATGAAATGATGAAACTTCTGGAAGAGGTTTTTGAATATATTATTGACAATAGAAATCATATTCGGATACTTATGAGCGAACAGGGTGATATCAATTTTCAAAAACAGCTATTTGCAATGATATATGAATCCTGTGGCATATCGCCATATCCGGATAAGAATGTCGATATGGGAACGAAGGAATATTATTTTATCTATGCGGTATCCGGAAGCGTAGGACTGCTCCAGCATTGGTTGAAGGATGACGTGATGAAACCAGCCAAGGAAATGGCTGAAACGATCTATCGAATGGCTTGTTTTACACAGTTTACCGGGTGTTGTACCGTACAGTTGTCGGAAGACAGGTGAAAGAAAGCATATCCAAAACCGGCAGCGTAAGATGGAAGAATCAATCTATGGTTTAAAAAATCTAATATGAGTACCAAGTAAACTTTAATACGTCAAAGTACCAAGTAAACTGCTATACTTTTACTTGACAAATAAGAGGTCAGGATATTATTATAGTTATAACAAATATATTTATATTGATATTTAATTCCGGTTGGACATATATTTTATAATAAATATATGTTTTCAAGATTTAGTTAGCTTAGGGTGGAGGCTTGGCGAAAGTTGTCTACTCTTTTATTATGTTAATACGTATGAAAGGAGTTGTAATTTTATGAAAGTACACTTTACAGAAACAGTATTGCGCGATGCAAACCAATCTCTTATCGCAACTCGTATGCCATTTTCCGATTATGAAGGAATATTAGAAGCGTTGGACAATGCCGGCTATTATTCTCTTGAATGTTGGGGTGGTGCAACCTTTGATTCCTGTCTTCGCTATTTGGGAGAAGACCCGTGGGAAAGACTTAGAAAAATAAAAGCAAAGGTAAAAAATACAAAGTTGCAAATGCTTTTAAGGGGTCAGAACATACTCGGTTATAAGCATTATCCTGATGACGTAGTCAGAAAGTTCGTCGCTCGTGCAGTACAGAACGGAATAGATATATTGCGCATCTTTGATGCCTTGAATGATTTTCGAAATATCGAGGTAGCAATAGATGAAACGTTAAAGCAGGGTGCACATGCACAAGGGTGTATCTGTTATACTACAAGTCCTATCCATAATTTGGACAAATATGCTACTATGGGAAAACAGTTGGAAGCGCTCGGAGTGAATTCTATTTGCATTAAAGATATGGCTGGAATTATGGGACCCCAGGAAGCTTATGACTTAATAAAAGCGTTGAAGAGCAGTGTGAGTGTTCCTGTCTTTTTACATACTCATTCCACAACAGGACTGGGTCCTATAACATATGCGAAAGCAATAGAGGCTGGCTGCGACGGAATTGATACGGCAATTTCTTCTTTTTCGGGAGGGACTTCACAGCCGGCGACAGAATCTTTGAATTATGCTGTTAAGCAAATGGGATATGAAACCGGTTTGAATGAGAAAGTGTTAAAAGAGATCAATGATTTCTTTAAGCCTTTAAAGGCAAAATATGTAGATTCCGGTTTGTTGGATTCATTTGTCATGGGAACGGAAACGGATGCCTTGGTATATCAGGTTCCGGGCGGTATGTTGTCCAATTTAATTGCGCAGCTGAAAGAGCAGAACGCCAGCGATAGACTGGAAGAGGTTTTAGCTGAAACACCGAAGGTAAGAAAAGATCTGGGATATCCCCCTCTTGTTACTCCTATGAGTCAAATGGTCGGTGTGCAGGCGGCGATTAATGTGCTTACCGGCAAACGTTACGGGAATGTATCAAAAGAGATAAAGTCCTACCTCAGAGGAGAATACGGTCAGGCACCTGGTGAAGTAAATCAAGATCTTGTTCATAAAGTATTAGGAGAAGAGAAACCGATCACAATCCGCTTTGCCGATACCTTGGAGCCGGAGTTTGAGAAGATAAAGGCAGAACTGGGAAGCAAAGCCCGTAATGACGAGGATGTCCTTTCTTATATCGTATTTCCACAGATTGCGGAGAAGTTTTTTAAAGAGCGGGAAGAAAGAGAAAGCAGAACAGTGACTTATTCTATTATTAAGAAACAGGAGGATCCTATTGTATGACCGTGTGGGAAGGCATTTTAGTAGCAATATTCTGTATATCGATGGTCTTTTTTGTTCTCATAGGATTGAGCCTGCTAATCAAAGGATTTAGTTTTATTCTGGGTATATTTTCAAGTCAAATGAAACAAGACACGACTCCTGTACCGGCTCAGTCTGAAACTGTCTTGGAAAATGAACTGTCATTGGGGATTCTCAAGCTGAAGGATGTGGACGAGCCGACGGCAGCCATGATTATGGCGATTGTCAGTGATGAATCAGGAATTCCTCTGTCAGAGCTTTGTTTTAAATCCATAAAATTATTACGACAAGACTAATGATTCTCAAGGAATGGAGGAAAGATTGATGATATATGTTGTGAGAATTAATGATAAGGAATATGAAGTTGAAGTGGAGAGAGGGCAGGCAAATCTTGTGAAGACAACGGAAGTTACAGCACATGAACCGGTGGCTGTTGTTCCTCAGCCTGCAGCCCCGGCAAGTGAAAAAGCAGCGCCGGTGCAAGCGGCATCTGCCCCGGCAGATTCTGTGACAGCTCCTATGCCAGGAGTGGTCGTGGATATAAAGGTGACTTCCGGCAAAAGCGTAAAGCGAGGAGAGGTTTTGTTGATTTTGGAAGCTATGAAAATGGAAAATGAAGTGGTTGCACCTGCCGACGGAGTTGTCGGCCAGATATTTGTTTCAAAAGGAGCATCTGTGGCTGCCGGCGATCCATTAATTTCCATACAGTAAGGAGGAATGACTATGTTTATTGAGGCCCTGCATGAAATATGGAAAACATCCGGTTTTATGGCACTTACATGGCAGCACGTAGTGATGATTATAGTTGCTTGCGTTTTGATTTATCTTGCTATTGTCAAGAAGTTTGAGCCATTATTGTTACTGCCGATTGCCTTTGGCGTATTGCTTGCAAATCTTCCGCTAGCAGGATTGATGGCAGAGCCGGCAAGCGCTTCTGAAGCGGGAGGCTTGCTTTATTATTTATATTTAGGAGTAAAAAAAGGTATTTATCCTTCTTTGATTTTTTTGGGCATAGGAGCTATGACAGATTTCGGACCTTTGATTGCCAGACCAAGCAGCTTACTTCTTGGTGCAGGTGCACAGTTCGGTATTTGCATTGCCTTTGTTGTAGCGGTTGCGCTTGGGTTCGCACCGGAGGAGGCAGCATCTATAGCTATTATTGGCGGGGCAGACGGGCCGACAGCTATTTTCCTGACAACAAGATTGGCACCTGAGTTGTTACCGGCCATAGCCATTGCCGCGTATTCTTATATGGCGCTTATTCCAATGATTCAGCCTCCTATTATGAAGGCTTTAACTACGAAAAAAGAAAGAGAAATAGAAATGTCTCAGCTGCGGGAAGTATCAAAGTTGGAAAAGATATGCTTTCCTATTGTAGTTACCATTGTGTGCGTGCTTCTTTTGCCTTCTGTTGCGCCGCTTATTGGTATGTTGATGCTGGGAAATCTGTTCCGTGAATCAGGCGTTGTTGAGCGTTTGTCCAATACGGCGCAAAATGCTTTGATTAATATAGTTACGATATTCTTAGGCGTTACTGTTGGAGCCACTGCTGTAGCAGAGAATTTCTTGAGACCTGAAACTCTGAAAATAATCGGGCTTGGATTGATGGCTTTTATCTTTAGTACGGTAGGCGGACTTCTTTTAGGAAAATTAATGTGTTGGCTGACAAAGGGTAAGATTAATCCGTTGATTGGTTCGGCAGGAGTGTCGGCAGTACCTATGGCGGCACGAGTAGCACAGATAGAAGGACAAAAAGCTAATCCGGCGAATTTCTTATTAATGCATGCAATGGGGCCGAACGTAGCAGGTGTAATTGGCTCGGCAGTGGCGGCAGGTATTCTACTGTCTTTGTTCGGTTAAAAAATACGCCGCAGTGGAATCCATGTCAATACGGTACGGCTTTATGAAGACCTTTGATTGATTCCTAAAGTGAAGCGTAAAGATAACGGTTATCGTGTTTTTACAGATTTTCGTATGGACCAATAATAACACCAGACTTTGTTCTGGTGTTATTTTTTATAAAAAACCGGAGGAGATTCAGTGCATGGAAACTACGATTGAAGTTAAAAACCTATGCAAATCTTTCGCCCATGTAAAAGAGGTAAAAAATAGCATCAAACAGCAGCACTCGCTCTGCCGATAAAATAAAAACCATTTGATTTATGCCCATTCATTGTAGTAAAAGTTAAATGCTCATAAACTATACAATTAAAATCTGCGAGTAAATGAAGAATCCAGTTTTCATCATGATGTCTGCAGACAGCCCCCTCCGGCAATTCGAATACACCATAATTTCCATATTTGGAGGCAAATTCAGCATAGCGCTTTCTGTTTCTTTCATCATCATTCAAAAGAAAGTCATTCACATATAATATACCGTTTGGCCTTAAAACTCTTTCAATTTCCTTGATTAGCTTCTCCTGCTCGGAATTATTCTGAATACAAGTTAAGACTGCAAATAAAATAACCGCATCAATACTATGATCCGGAAAATCAATAGATTCCGTTATTTTTGTTCTCAAATCTAAATAGGGGAATTGCTCTTTACCCCGTTCAATCATTCCACTTGAAAAGTCAATTCCTATTAAGTGCTGAAAACTGAGTTGATATAATTCATTGAGGGTACGGCCATAACCGCATCCTACATCGAGAATTGAAGAATTTCTTCCGACATACTTTTTAAATTCAGCTGAATGAAAAGGAGTGGTGAATTGCTTTATTGTTGATACCTGATTCCAATATTTTTTTTGGTCCATTATAATGTCCTCCTTGCTTTTCTTGAATTATAACGTTATTTATGCTAAGCTACTATGAGAAATCTCACATGCTTTTGTAGAAAGGACTGTTCATGAAAAAGATAGTTCGGCAAAATCTTGTAGAAGAATATTACAATCACTTTCCTTTAACGGATTTTTTTAATTTTGATATAACACCATATGCTTCGGTTGTTCAATTCGAAAGCGGCGAAATGATAATGCAGGAGGGGACCGCCCCTGCATATCTATATTATCTAATTAACGGCAGAGCCAAATTGCTTCTGTCGCATGATAATGGACGTATGTCTCTAATTAATTTTTTAAATGCTCCTTGCTTTATCGGGGAAATGGAATTAATCGGGGCACAAAATATGTCAAATGGAGTTACAGCCATTACAATATGTACCTGCTATGCAATAAACATAAACAGTTCCAGGAACAAAATACTGAAAGATGTCAAATTTTTGAGCCACCTATGCCTTTTTCTTGGTCAAAAGGCAATAGGAAACACATACAATTACTCCCGTAATCAGTCTTACCCTTTGGATGTGCGTTTGGCAAATTTTATTTTACTCACTGCACAGAATGGGCATTATAGAGAGAAGCATACAGAATCGTCAGAATTCTTGGGGGTTACATATCGGCATCTTCTATATGTCCTGGCTGATTTTGTAAAGCGAGGCATACTTATAAAAACAAATAGTGGTTATTATATAAATGACGTGACCTATTTACAAAAATTAGCTAATTACGAAACTGATGTGATCAAAGTAACATGAAACAAAATACCGCCCAAACGAGACTATGGGCGGTATCCTGTGTTATAGTGGAAGTCCATCGATAATCTTCTATAGAAGTGAAGCAGAGTATTTCTCCTCTAATTCCTGTAAAATTTTTATATATGTTTCTTGAATCTGATTCATATCCGCTTCTGCCTCGAATGCTCTAACCCTTTGATCTACCGACTCAAGAACGTCCGGAGACAGATTTTTTTCCGCATAGGTATAGACGACGAGATTTTCCTTATCGATATGTCTTTGTAGTAAATTTGCGTATCCCATGGCTTCGGTCACAATACCGAGCTTGGCTTCGGTTCGGGGATTGTCCTTATATTGATTGAGAGCTTTTTCCAGTTCCGAAATATGAAGCCGACCCATATCATGTTCTACCAGCATACCTTGCTTAATCAATTTGCTACCGATATCCCCCAGACGGTCGGTCATTTCCCGAAATAGGATTTGCTCTTCTTTGCCGTGATGATGTTTGTCGGCATAATTGCGCGCAAATTCAATTATCTTACGAAAATCACTATCGTTTACTTCCTGCCCATCCATAATTCCGCAGCAAGCCTTTTTTATCACTGTGAGAAGATTCAGAATATTATCATGTTCTTCCACCATTAATTTTACGCTGTACATATTAATTACCCCTTTCTGCTGATTTCATATTCATTGTTTTCTAAGCGGTGATACTCAAGGCCGCTGCGAATAAGAATTCCTTTAATAATTTCTGCCCGAAGTGTCTCGTATGCCGCAATATCACCGCCTACCTGATCCCAATACTGACGCTGTACGTATTGCTCCTTTTGCCAAATGACTTTGTCTATGCCACGTTCTACCACATGGTTCACGTGGTCACAAGGCATACCATCCAGTAAGGAATCTTCCAGCACTTTGAAGGCATCGTCCGCCCCAACTCCATCTTGCAGAGCATGCTTTTCTCCGAATTGGAATGCAGTTTGCTTTAAGGCAGCCAGTCTGGAAGCATCTTCGTTTAACAGGGTGGTAACCAGGAAAGCCAACCGGGTTTCGCTGATTGCTATTTGCTGCTGCAGCCAGCCATGGATATTGGTCTGGTCAATAATTTCTTCCAATGGTCCCGACTCTAATTTGCCGCATATTGATTCCAGCTTTTGATCAGCTACAATTTCCCAGCCATTTTGTGCAGAAATATTCAGAATACTTCGGATCCACTCCTCCTGAAGCTGGATTTTGTTGTACAAACAGTAATGAATTGGTCCTAAAAAAGCGCTCATAATCTAATCCTTTCTTATATCTATGGTATATTTTTTCCAATTATATGTTTATTATTTCTTATGCAAATATTTCTTCCCGGCGTAAAGTGTCCCCCATACGAAGCATTTGCCGTGCGTTCTGCATAACAGCATCGATTTTATCCAAATCTGTCAGCAGGTCTTTCTCCTCCGGAGTGGTTTGCAGTACTGCGTGAATGCCGCCGTTACGAATGACGATACGTCGGTCTGCCATCAAAGCCAGAAGCGGGTCATGGGTTGCCATAAGCACAATTTTGTCTTGAGAGACCAACAGCTCAAGCGCTTTACGGCGGTCAATCCCTGCATTTTCTATTTCGTCGATCAGCACGATAGGGGAAGAGCTTAGGATGGCTGTATCCGCAATCATCAGTGCCCGGGACTGTCCGCCGCTTAAATTAGTGACAGCAGTGTCAGATGAGAACGGTTCTCCTGCAAGACGGTTGGCGGATTCCAGAATCTCCTTGGCGATTTCATCAGGGTTTTGTACCATTCGGCTTTCTGCGTGCAGCTTGACGAATTCACCTGCGCTGATATCCATGACAAAATTCATGTTCTGAGAAAGCTGGGCTACCAGCTTATTATTAGGGGAATATCGCCATTTGGAATCGGGTACGCTTCGGTTGATCCGAATACTGCGGCCGGTAGGAGTATCTCCTTGCGCCGCCCATTCGATATCAGCTAGCAGGCGGCTCTTGCCCGAACCGGTAGGGCCTACGATGGAAACAATCTGAGAGGGGAAGATCTCCAGCTGTTCAAAATCTTCCGCTTGTCCGTTTTTATCCTGGCCGGGCAGGATAATTAACGATTGAACTACATTAGTTTTTTCAATTCCAAGGAAATCCGACATCTGCGTGATATAGCTCTCCAGCTCGCCGGGCAGATTCTGAATGTCTATGGCTTTATCCTCCAGTTCCTCTTCTCCCAGCTTTGCTAAAAACGCGGCAAACGTAGTGTTTTCATGTCCGCTTACATCCAAACGGTTCTGTTGAAAAAAGTCTATAATAAAGGGATATTCGTTTATGAGTGCTCCGATGGTCTGCTGCTTCATGTCTCATCCTCCTCCCATACCATCTTTTTAGTGTTGCCAAGCTGAAAGCTTTCTCCGATGCGGGTTTCACCCAGACAGTATGAACACATAGCAGACGGCATGGGAAATCGTAACTTCATGCCTTGTACTGATTCCAGATTCTGTGTTTCGTCATATAAGAGGGTACTCAGCTCATATGCTCCCTGACCGCTCAGACCGTTTACATGTAATACCATTGCTCTGGGATTGACAGTGCTTACTCTGGAAGCAAATACTTCACGCTCTGCCTGAGAAACAATATCTCCTTTGGTAATGACCACGATATCTGCTGATTTGAGCATGGGACCAATTTTTTTTGGTGTATTAATGCCGGAAAGATTATCAATGACACAAATACCCTTTATGCCCATCAGATATGGCGAGCAGCGGTTGCATAGACCAGCCGATTCGGTAATCAGCAGATTCAGTCCCTCCCTCTTGCCCCATTCAACCACATCTTCAATATTAGAGGCAAAAAAGTGATCTGGGCATAAAGCGCCGGACAATCCCTTTTTCACAGGAATTCCCGCTTTTTTATACCGCAGGTCGTCGTCGGTGTGTAAACAATCGAATTTAACTACGCCGACGGATAACCCGCGTCTTTGAAACGCATCGATGGTTTTTAGAATTATCGAGGTCTTGCCGGAAGAGGGCGGACCGGAAACAATTGTCAGATTCATATCTTACCTCCTGCCGCATTAAAAAAGATGCGTTCTGTTTCTTTCAATAGAGTGCCGATGTCATGACTGTAAATAAAATCCCATCCCGGCCAAAGGAAGGTCGCTTCCGGCGGCAATTTGTTATCAATTTCAGGGTGAGTAGAGGGAAACTTCCCATTTGCGGACAAGACATTTCCCATCTCTTTCGAAAACAGAAAATCTACCAATGGCTTGGATTTCTCTCTGGATTCCGCCTTGGTCATCAGAAAAATCGGACTTATAATTGCACCGTCTTTGGGCCAGACAACGCGCAGGGGACCGCCTTCCTTTGCCATCCATGTAAAGAAATACGGCATAACGGTGACTACAGGAGCAGTGTTCTGCTGCCTCTTTGCGCCGGACTTGATCATTTGGGCAGGATGCATACTTGTCAGAAGGCTTTTACCTAATCCGGCCACGCCTTCCTCTCCGTATTCCTTATAGATTGCCAGCAATACTGCGTTAAATAAATCCAAATCTTGCATAGGCAGGGCAACGGTGTCTTCAAACTCGGGCCTCAGCAAATCTGCCCAGCTTTCGGGTAACGGCCGGTCGCCCAGCAGTTCAGTGTTGACCATGAAGATAGCAGGCACCACACCGATGATGGTGTATTGCTTCTTAGGATCTTTTAAATCGATAGAAGCATTATCAAAAACAGTATTTAGGTGTTCTATTCCGGTTACGTCAGTAAAAATCCCGTCTTCTATATGCTGTCCCATTACATCCTTATCAAAAAACAGACTGAAACCGGCAGAGAGATACACATCCGCCAGACCTGACGCATTCCTGCTCTCAGTCATTTGCTCCCGGAGCCAGTCCAGCCCCATACTGGCAGCCTGAAGCTCATAGCTTACTTTTGATTCGTGTTCGCTTAGCCAGTTATCAAGATTTTCCAAAAGCTGAACTCGGATTGGGCATGGCAGCACTCCGGCCAGCCGCAGTTCTCTTTCGGGGTGCTCTTTCCAGGTATCGGCAAGTCCCGTGGAAAGAGCTGGATTTTTGTGTTCAATAGCCTCTATCATCTTCTGCTCGAATGCCTGCGCGTCAAAATGTTTGCTTTTCAAGGCGGCTTCGATGGAAATTGTCCGGCCGACGGTTTTACGCATTGTATCGTTGCGTAGGTTTTCAAAGCCGTTGGCTGCAAGCAGATCAATCAGTTCGGGATAACGTTCGGTCAGGTCATAGACTTTATCGGAAAGAGAAAAGTATGAATTCATAATTAATGCCTCCTTATATAAGTTAGAAATAGCTAACTCGTCCGGTTTGAATGTTACGATTCAATAATTAATGAAGTTATTATAGCCTGTCATACAGAGTTCTGTATGTAACATATGTTACAAAAAGAAAAATTAATGTCACCTATATAATTTCGTTTCACTGTAACATTATACGAAACAATTGTCCAAATGTTTAATAGAACATCAAAAGGACCTTGAGTAAAATCCTCAAGGTCCTTATACATTAACTTTGATGTTTTAATTATGTTTGAAGTTCTGAACAATCGTAATAATTTTCTCGGTACTCTCCTGATTGGTAAGGAGTATATTGGACAGTACCTCTGCAGTTGCATTCGTATGCTCATTTTTAATAACAATTTCTTCCACGCCTGCTTCGTTCTCTTTAGCAGCCGTTCTGACTGCACTTACCTGTTCGCTGATTGCATTCATTTCACTTGAAAATTCCTCTGTTACATTATGTATCTCTTCAATCGTTTCTTGAATGCTTTCAACGGTTCTGTTATATTCCTCTGCAGTAGCCGCAAAGCTTTGAAATTGACTTGCAACATCCTTTTCCAGAAATCCGACAATAGCATCAAAGCAATTCTGTACCGCAGCAATATTAGAATTGGTTTCTTTGCATATATTCTGGATATTAGTTGCCGTCTGGGAAGAGCTGTCCGCAAGACTTCCAATCTCGTCTGCAACAACTGCAAATCCCTTGCCGGCTTCCCCTGCTCTTGCTGCTTCTATTGAGGCGTTTAATGACAGCAGGTTAGTCTGCCGCGTAATGCTTAGGATTTCGGTTGCCATCTGGTTAATCTGTGAAAGAGATTGTAAATCCTGCATTGCTTCTTTAATACTCTTTTGATTATGCGCAATATTGTCTTTAGAATTTCTCAAAGAGATGTTCGCCATTTCTTGCATATCTTTTGCGCTCTTAATGAGATCCGTACTCTTTTCTCTACCTTCATCTATTTTGTTTTCTACATCGGCCATCATTTCAACAATTCTCATCATTTTGCTTTCCATCGCGCTGATGGCATCATTGGTAGTAGTAATACTTGCAGCCAGTTCCTCGGTAATGGCTGAGTTGTCTGTTACATACTCAAGGAGATTCCTCGATTCGGCATGAATAGTACCGGAAGACTGATCCAGCGAATTTGAGCACTTCAATAATATCATTGAAGGTCTTCCGTAAAGAATCCACGGCTGTCGCGATGATGCCGACCTCGCTGTTACGGCCCAAATAAGGATTCAGCTGTGCTGATTGATTTAGATTCAAGCTTTTCAATTCACTGATGGCTCTCTCAATCTTCTTAAGAGGTCTCGTATTTACCATAACAATCAGCCATGTCATTAAAAGAATCAGTATATATGCAATTATACATACAATGCCCAAAGCAGTCTTACTGGCATTAGCCGATGCATAAATTTCAGACTCTGTATCTGCCAAAATAACGGCCCAGCCTCTGTCTTTAAGATAAGCATACATTCCGATACAGGGTGCCCCGTTCGCATCCTGATATTCTACCTTACCGTAAACCTCATCGGGATTCGCATGTGCCTCTTCAATGACTTTAAGAAGCATGGGATCCTCAATTGGCGTAGCCATCAGTGCCTTATCTTCATTAAATATATGTACACCGGTTTCAGTATTAATCATATATAAGTGTGCATTCTCAAGACCGTAAGTATTCAGTGCATACAGCTTTTCCTTCAATGTGCTCGCATATGTTGCACCGCCTACAAATCCAAGCGGTGTCTTACCGTCAGCATCATAAACTGGTGCATAAGTAGATAAAACCATCTGCTTGGATGCCGGAGAAAGAACAATACCGGTATTGAACACTCCGTTACTGTTCAGCATATCACTTTGCAGTTTCTTCAGATTATCGCCTTCGCGTAGAACTTTACCGATTACTGAAGGCGAAGGATGAGTCAATACCTTTGTACCCCAGTCTGCCGCATAGATTCCTTCCCATTTATCAAGTTTTTCAAAATATTGTGATGTATAAGCTTGTGCCTCTTTCAAAAGCTTTGGGTTTTTAGAATCCTTTAGAAACTGAGAAATAGTTGATGTCTGTGCAAAAGCGAGTAATAATGCTTCCCCCTGTCCTACATACTGTTCAATAATCTGCGTCTGTGCATCAAGAGACGTTTGCATATTATTAATTGCTGAGGTCTCCATCGCCATTGTCATATTATAATTAGCCAATATGTACAACAAAATCAGACCGACTGCAGCAATAATTGCTACTGCTCCTGTGATGAGAACCCCCATCTTTCTGTTTTTTAGCATATATACCCTCCTTTGTAATATTAAGCATAATATGTATTATAAATAATGCATAAATCATCGTCAATAAAATTCTATATTATTAATACAAAAATCAAGAATTTGAATATACAATATTTTACAAATATATGAATTGATGTTAATTTATGGTGGAAAAGGAAATTTGTAACAAAATTATTCCCCGTATGAACTGCACAACCTGTTTTAAGACATGCTGTATTATTTGTAGAATATAAAAAACCATGAAATCAGTATAAGAACTGACTTTCATGGATTTCATAATAGTCGAAGCGACAGGATTCGAACCTGCGACCTCTGCGTCCCGAACGCAGCGCTCTACCAAACTGAGCCACGCTTCGATACAATTTAGTATTTATGCGTTGCAGTCAAGAGGTCACTTCCTGCTGCAACAAATAAGATAATACAATATATTATACCCATTTGTCAATGATTGTGTCACATATTTTTAAAGAATTTAGCATAAATAAATCACATTTTTCCTAATTAATTTCCTGAGCGTTTTACATTGAAAGCCTATAAAGACTATGTTAGACTATGTTAAAAGGAAAATAAAAGGTCAAAAAGTTGGTCGGATATATCGATGAAATAAAAGACTGCCGACAGAGAGTTTGTTTGGGGAGGAGAAATGAATACAAAATTACAAGATATCAGAGAAGAAATAGAGCTTCTGGCGGATGAAAAATATCGTGAGTTTCAGAGCCGCCTTCTGCCCGATGTTAAAGATTTTGTAGGTGTGCGTCTGCCCCAGCTTCGTAAAATGGCGAAGAGGATAGCAAAGCAGGATGGGGAAGGTTATCTAAACCGGACGCTATGTCAAAAGCCTGAAGAGGAATTGTACGAAGAAATCATGTTACAAGGAATGGTTATTGGATATATAGATAAGAGTATTTCCGATATACTTTCTTTTGCTGAGAGGTTTATCCCCAAGATAGACAACTGGTCGGTTTGTGACAGCTTCTGCAGCGGTTTGAAATGTGCCGCAAAATATCCGCAGGAAACTTGGGAATGGCTGCAGAAATACGTGCATTCGGATACGGAATTCGATATACGCTTCGGCGTAGTTATGCTTTTGAATTATTACATAAATGAACATTATATAAGGGATTTATTTTCAATATTCGACGAGATTAATCATGACGGGTATTATGTAAAGATGGCGGTCGCATGGGCAGTATCTATCTGTTATGTCAAGTACCCTGAAGATACCATGGAATATCTTAAGAAAAATCGCCTGGATGATTTTACTTATAACAAGGCGTTGCAGAAAATAGTGGAGTCTCACAGCGTGAAGGAAGAAGAAAAAGGGATAATTAAAAAGATGAAACGAGAAGGGCATGTTTATTGATATGATTGCAAGAAAATATGGACGAGGGAGCTTTAAAAGCTTTAAAGCAGGCATAGAGCGAGAGTGGGTAGTGACAAACGGAATAGGAGGATATGCGGGATGCTCCGTTATCGGAGCCAATACGAGAAAGCATCACGGGCTTTTGGTAGCCAGCCTTCGGCCTCCGGTGGAACGGTATCTGATTCTATCCCGCATCAATGAGACTATTTCCATAAATAGAAATGAATACTCCTTGGCAGCAGTCCAAAGAAAAGGGAATATTTTGGAAGAAGGTCAGAAGTATTTGCAGCGTTTTGTATACGATACGGTTCCCTCATATATTTATCAGATCAAGGATATGTTTCTTACCAAAACAATTGCCATGGAATACGGAGAAAATAAAGTTGCCGTTTTATATGAAATAGAAAATGGCAACAGTCCTGCGGATTTATGCCTCACACCGCTATTTAATTTCAGAGACCATGGGGGGTTTTCTCTTCCTGAGCAGCTTCGGTTTAGAACTGATTCAGCGGAAAATACAATAACGCTCATTCCGGAGACACTCCACAATACGGAATATGAAAAGTATAGAATAAAATTTTCGGTATCGGAAGGAGCTATTGCCGGAAGAAAAGAGCGTTATGATACAGATATGGAGCTTCAGACAGAAATAGATACGGGGATGAGCTCTATCGATAACAATTATGCTCCTTACGATATACAGATAGAATTAAAACCGTATGAGAAAAAACAGGTATCCGTTATATGCTATCTGCAGGAAGGAGAGGAAAGCGGCAGCGGACAGAAAATACAAACCGCTGCTTCCATCATTGAAAAGAGCAGAAAACGAACGGTATCGTTAATAGAAAGAGCCGGCTATAGAGACGAGTTTGCAAACGCACTCGTACAGGCCGCCGATGCTTTTATCGCGGACAGAGTTTCTACCGGTAGCAAGACTGTTCTGGCAGGCTTGCCTTGGTTTACCGATTGGGGCAGAGACACAATGATTGCTCTGCAAGGATTGGCGCTTGTGACAAAACGGTATGAAGATGCCAAGGGAATTCTGCTTACCTTTGCACAATACATAAAGGACGGATTGGTGCCGAATATGTTTCCCGATGAGGGGCAGGAACCTCTTTATAATACGGTAGATGCCTCTCTATGGTATTTTTATTCGGTATATAAATATTTGGAATACACGGGCACGCCAGAAGACTATCTCTTTGTGAAAAAGGAGATTTATCCTAAGTTAAAAGAGATTATATCATATTATAAAAAGGGTACAAAGTTTCATATTTACATGGATAAGGACAGCCTGATTCATGCGGGCGGTGATTTGGATCAAGTGACATGGATGGACGTTCGTGTAGGAGACTGGGTAGTGACACCCAGACATGGCAAACCGGTAGAAATTAATGCACTCTGGTATAACGCGTTGAAGGTAATGGAATTATTAGCAGAACGTTATCAGGAAGATACAAAAGAATACAGCGATACGGCGGAAGCCGTAAAGGAAGCTTTTAACATGAAGTTCTGGAACGAAGAGAAGCAATGTCTGTACGATGTAGTGGAAGAAGAGGGAGAAGCCGGGGTCTATAACAACTCACAGATACGGCCCAATCAAATATGGGCAGTTTCCCTTCCGTTTACCATGCTTATGCCGGAGAAAGAAAAGAAAGTTGTGGAAACTGTCCGGTCTCATCTTTATGCAGGTTGCGGATTGCGATCTCTGTCGCCTGAAGATACGGAATACAAGGGTATTTATTTCGGAGATTTGCATGACAGAGACGCGGCCTATCATCAGGGAACCGTGTGGGCGTTTCCCCTTGGCGGCTTTATAAGTGCCTATATAAAAGTAAACGGATATAGTGAAGAAAGCAAGAGACTTGCAAGAAAAATGATAGAGCCTGTGGAAGATCATCTAGCGGACGGGTGCATTGGTTCTATAGCAGAGATCTTTGACGGAGATGCACCGCATATTTCCAGAGGATGTTATGCACAGGCATGGAGTGTTGGCGAAATACTCAGGGCATATGTGGAGGATATACTTAAATAGGCATACCGATAACCGTATCCCAAAGGAAATCCCAGATTGCATTGGATATAAAAGGTGCAAGAAGGAAAGTAACCAACCAAGATGTAAAGAGATAAATGTAAACTTCCCATCTCGATAGATTTTTGCGCAGCGTATCGTTAGTATCCAGGCACATGCGTCCCATGAAACGCATATCCTTCGCTTGCAGAAAAATAAAATAACCGGTTAAGGTTCCCAGGATATTCATAATCACGTCGGTAATATCCGTAGTTGCCGTAGTAGCGAGACAGTAGAGCTGCGATAGTTCAATCAACAGAGAAAATATAATCCCGGAGAGGAGCGCCTCTTTGGCCGGTTGAAATTGTTTCCACAAGGTAGGAAGCAGCAAACCAAAGGGTATAAATATTAAAAAGGATTGAATGTAATGTTCTAAGTTATCTTCAAAGCCATAAAAAGGGATAAAATTGAAGCTCGGATAAAAATCTATCTGATATAAAGAAGGGGTATCCGATGCCATTAAAATGGTACAGATAGCCAGGGAATAGATATAAAGCCCGAATTGATGACGCTTGGGTAATTTATATTTCCAGGTAATTACTTGTAATAAAATAAGAAAGGGGATTACCCCTATATATGCAGAAAATGTATTAACGACTAAAACAGCAAAATCCGACATAATATTCCTCCTGACCATAGTGTCACAGTCTAGTATAATACATAGATGTAAATTTTTCATTAAAAATTTTTTGATTTTTAAAAATAATGGTACTTTATAACATATATATACTTTTTAACCAAACCACTTGGAGGGAAAACTATGAAACCTACCGTCTTATTATATAATTTTCAAGATAAAATCCGTAAGGATCAAATTAAAAGGATCTTATTGGTACAGCATCTTGCGATAAAAGAGATTCCAAAAGAAGAATATTCAAATCCTATAGGCTTTTATGCGGGAGTGAAAGAGATTGCTGCTTCTGAAGATAAGTATGAGGGAGAAGAGCTGGGCGATGAAATGATGGTGTTTGCCGGGTTGACGGGAGAACAGATTGACAATGTGCTGGCCGCATTTCGTAAAAATAAGTTGCAAAGGGTGAACTGTAAAGCGGTTCTTACACCGATCAACCAGTTCTGGAATGCCATACACCTATTTGAAGAGCTGAAAAGAGAGCATGAGGCTTTTCAAAAAAAGTAGTTTTAAGCATTTTGCCGAAAAAAGACAGCTATGGAAGAAAGAGGATGAGTGATTAAGCCTTTACTTTCAAATACTAATTATGAACTGTCGGTTCATGGAAAATATTATCAGAAGGTATTTGAAAGGGGCGAAATTATGGATTATCAACAGCTTCCCATAGGTCTTGGCTTATCTCTCGCTATGAATCAAAGTGCAATGGACAGGTTTGCCAAAATGACCGAGGCGGAAAAAGAACAGACAATTGCGAGAAGCAGAAATGTAAAATCAAAAAGAGAAATGGATCGTATCGTCAGTTCTCTCGCAGAAGACGATGATTCAGAACTAAAAAATCTTTTTGACGGACCCTGCATCTTATAAAGTGATGCGCCAATATAAATAATTAAGAGGTTCCAACAGGTTAGTACGGCATAACGTGTGGGAACCTCTTTATTGACTAGCTATTAATTAATTACAAATTGCAACCACTATCTTTCAAAAATGGCGCTTCAATGTCATGCTGTGCCAATATAGGATTATCTATAATAAAAATCAATATTCAAATATATGCATTGACCACATTGCGCACACAAAATTCAAATATTTTTCACATCTTTTTGAATAAACCTAAGCCCAGTCGCAAGTATAACCCCGGCACCGCACAAAATAGCAAATGACATCCCCAACCCCGGATCCAGATCAGGAAGCAGAAGTCCCGATATTATCGTACCGCAGAAGTTAACTAAGGCATGGAGCAGGATGGCAGCATACAGAGATTTATATTTCTCCGCGACGTAACCGAAAACAAGCCCCATGATTGCAGCATAGATTCCCTGTATAATGTTTGCATGGAAGATACCGAAGCATGTCGCCTGAAGGAGATTGGCAATCCAGAACTTCGAAGTGAGCTTTTTTGCAAAAGACAGCGTCAAACCTCTAAAAAGCAGCTCTTCGCCGATAGGTGCAAATATAACAGTGGCAATTACAGTACCCGGTTCCAAATTATTTAATCCGCTGGACTCCAATAGCTGTACATATCCGGTGAGCATATCCGGCGCCAGATTGGATAGAACCATGAGCAGACCGGAACATGTATACTGCAAGCCTGCCATACATAACAGCATAGCAGGAATGGTCAAAAAGGAGAATCCTTTGACGGGATTACCCGGACGCTTTTTGTCCGATGCATAATAAAACCAGATGTAGGCCACAAAAATTGTTACAATATGTGAAATTAGAATTAATAACGGTGCCGCCTGCATATAGCGCGCCAGTGTCTCTGCCTGAATCTCTGCTGTAGAAGCTCCGGACATCTGCATGGATACTTGTGCGGTTAAAAATATACTGAAAGCTGTTCCGATTACAAGCTGAAGTCCGAGTCCCACAATAAGAGGAAGAAGGCATTTAAAAAAGTTTAATATATTTTTCATGTTTTAACTTGGCCCTTTCAGAAGTTGGAGTATTCCCCAACTTCGCATTTATATTTTATAGCTATAATATTTCCTGAAAATAAGGTAAGAGAAAGTAAAAATGATAACAATCCACCAGAAACAATAGAAAATAGTACGACTGAAAAATCCTCCGATCAGCAAGGCAATATAAGAAAGGATAAAAAGCGCAAAAGTTGCCGACTGCATGGCTTTGGCAGAAATCGTCCTGTTGCGTTCATCCTGAGTTCTCAGGCGTTCTTCTTTCAATAAAGCTTCGTCCTTTAGAACTTTTTTATTCTTTATAATACTAATAATGGCTGCGAAGATAAGACCTGAGCCAACTCCTGTATACACGCCGTTTAGCCATGAATTTTCCCCGATATGCCAGAATAATTCATTGCATAAAGCAATGGCTGCGGTTATGCCACCGGCGGTAATAAGCCAATAAAAAATACGGATTCTTTTTTGAAGAATTAAAGCGAACTCCTCATTTGATTTTACTTTTTTTCCAAATTCATTAAATAGACATATCATATATTTTCCTCCTCCTTATCAAAAATAAACAATTCTTCAATAGTTACATTAAAATATTGTGCGATCTTATGAGCAAGAACCAAAGAAGCATTATATTTGCCGCTTTCCAGAGATATAATTGTCTGTCTGGTCACGTCCACAGCGTCAGCCAATTCATTCTGCGTTACTTTATGAAGCTTTCTCAGTTCTTGAATTTTATTTTCCATAAAATCACATCCCTTCCTTATAGTAAAGCAAACTTTACATTTTGAGTATAGTTTACTTTACAAAAAATGTCAAGCAAATTTTACATTTTCATAATTAATAATTAAGTTGTCAGATTCTCTTTCAATTAATCTCATAAACCACATGCATAAAAAGGTATGACGGCGACGTTAGGCCGCTTAAAAAATATATTCCGCATCTTAGATATTAATATCGGCATCATAGAAAAATAAGATTGAAATACAATTTCAAACTTCATATAGTAGTCATATAAACAAGTATCCATACTTGGTAGGAGGTACCAATTGAAAATACAGATAAACGAAGTGTCCTGGCAGGAGGATACGGAGGTCATTATCAACTGTAAAAAAGTGGATGAAGAGATTATGAAGATAATAACGATGCTCCACGTATATGATAAAAAGCTGACCGGAATAAAGGGCGGGCAGATATATATATTGGATGCGTCGAAGATTCTCTATATTGATACAGTGGATAAGAAGACTTTTTTATATACGGATAGTGATGTATATGAAACACCGCTCAAGCTGTATGAGTTGGAAGAACAGCTGGATGCGGTGGGATTCTTTCGTGCTGGCAAGTCCGTCTTAATCAATTTCAATGAAATAAAAGCCCTCAAATCAGATTTAAATGGAAGAATTCTGGTGACGATGAACAACGGAGAGCGGCTTACGGTATCAAGACAATATGCGGTGACAATTAAGAAAAAGCTGGATATTGTATAAATTGTGTATGGAATTATTAAAGTTGCGGAGTTTCGCAAGCGCTTAAAAAATTATGTGGAAAGGAGCACTAAATAATGAGAGAGGGAAATATCAGAAACCGGTTAGGCTTTATTTCGCAGACATTTATTATATTCGGAGTAACTGTTTTGGCAATTATGGTCATAGGCATGTTCATAGGAGAAAAGGAGGCCGAATTTTCCACATTGTTCCGTCTGGGAAACCGGGGAATTGCTTATAGGACGTTGCTTGAGTTTCTATTGTCCTCCATTTGCATATCAGGACTTGAAAGAATTTTTTTTAAAGAAGGTTTTTTCGAAAATCTGTCGTATTTGATGCGCACCGTTTTCATGCTTATCAGTGTGACTGTATTAATGGTAGTATTTATCATTTATTTCGGTTGGTTTCCCGCATATTCGTGGCAAGGCTGGCTTGGCTTCATTATATCTTTCAGCATTTGCTTCGGAGCAAGCATGTCTATAATGGTAGTAAAGACGAAATGGGAAAGTAAAATATATGAACAGCGTTTGGAGGAATATAAGAAAAAGCATAAAAATAAAAAATATTGAAAAAATAAGAAAGGAAGTGAACCTGAGTGGAAGCAATAAGACTGAAAAACATCGGTAAAAATTTTGGGGAAAAGAAGGTATTAACCAATATTAATCTGGAAATAAAAGAAGGAGAAGTATTTGGTTTGCTCGGTCCGTCCGGAGCAGGAAAAACCACACTTATCAAGATACTGACAGGGCAATTGCCCGCAACCGAAGGCGAAGCGTTCGTGTTTGGGAAAGACAGTAGAAAGTTAAAAGAAAATAACTTCAGAGAAATAGGAATGGTAATGGATAACAGCGGCATATACGAACGGCTGACATGCTATGATAACCTGAAATTATTCGTTAATATATATAAGATCAATAAAAAGAAAATAGAAGAGGTTCTTAGCCTTGTGGGTCTTGGCAAGGAGAAAAGTACTCCGTCCGGAAAGCTGTCAAAGGGAATGAAGCAGCGGCTTATACTCGCAAGAGCTATCTTGCACGAACCCAAACTTCTGTTTCTGGATGAGCCGACGAGCGGTTTGGATCCGGTTACGATGAAATCAATACATGAGCTTTTATTAGAACTTAAAAAAGACGGAACAACAATATTTTTGACGACTCACAATATGGAAGAAGCGGCAAAAATGTGCAACAATATTGCCCTTCTTCACGAAGGTAACATAATAGAATATGGGAGACCGGAGGAACTGTGCCGAAAATACAACACGGAAAACCAAATAAAAATATTTATAAAAAACGGTCAAATAATGAGCCTTGAAAATATTCCAGACAATGCGGCCAAAATAGAGCAGCTTTTTAAGCAGGGAGAGGTAGTCTCGATTCATTCCTCCGAACCGAATCTGGAGAAGGTATTTCTTGCTTTGACAGGAAGGAGGCTTGAAGAATGAAGGTCAGTGTTTCCCATATAGGCGCTATTTTTGTAAAGCAGTGCAAAGATGTTTTTAAAAATACACAGGTACTCGTGTTGTTTGTCATATATCCCATAGTAGCGGCAATCATGACCACATCGGTGGGGGGACAGCTCGGCCAGATGGATTTCTTTATCTCGATATTTGCCACCATGCATGCGGTGTTTACTCCTGTGGTGGTAACGGCGTCAGTCATATCGGAAGAGAAGGAAAAAAACACTCTCAGAGTATTGATTATGTCGGGAGTACGCCCGTTTGAGTATTTAACCGGCATCGGAGGTTTTGTATTCTTCTGTACTATGCTCACAGGCAGCAGCTATTTGGCAATGGGAAGTTTCAATATGGGAACCGGAGCGGGCTTCCTGCTGTGTATGGGTATCGGATGTATCTGCTCCATCGTTCTCGGCCTTGCCATAGGGGGATTTGCCGATAACCTAATGAGCGCCAATGCGCTTGCAGTTCCTGTCAGTATGGTAATTTCTTTTCTTCCTATGATTGCTTATTTTAATAAAGCAATAGGGAGGGTGTCAAAATATATTTATGGACAGCAAATAGGAAATTATATGCAGAATCCTTCGGGATATAATCTTACCGTAGAGATTATATCGATAGTTGCAGTTAATTTTTTACTATGCCTGGTTGCATTTATATTCGTTTTCCGTCATAATCGAATTGAAAATTAATTGATAATTCTCCGGTTCCGGTAGTGGAATCGGAGAATTCGCGAACGATGGAAGGTGAAAGGACAAAAAAGATGAAATTGAGTTCAACATGTATCAGATGTCTGATTGATCGGCAAGAAGAGCGTATCCATGATATAGAAGATGAGAATAAAAAATCTGCTTATATGAAAGAAATAGCAGGTATTATCGGTTCTTCGGAGACCGATGCCTCTGCGCCTTACCTTGTGTATAAAATCAATTCCGTATATAAAAGGTATTTCGGGCAGTACCCGGATTATGAAGAGGAGAAAGCAGAATTCAATTCTTTAATGCTCTCTATGGAGGAGGAGCTGGAAGAAAAAATCCGGATGGGCGGAAGTCAGGAAGTAATATTGAAAAATGCACTTATTTATGCCAGAACAGCAAATTATATAGATTATGGAGCAATGAACCAGGTGAACAGAGAGACGCTTCTGGAATTGTTAGAGAAGGCAGAGGAAGAGGAGCTGGAGGAGTTTACTTTTCGTATGTTTCAAAGCGATTTACAGACAGGCAAAAATCTAGTTTACCTGACGGATAACTGCGGGGAAATTGTAGCAGATAAGTTATTAATTAAAATATTGAAGGAACAGTATCCTGATTTGAATATTACGGTAATCGTACGTGGTACACCTGTATTGAATGATGCGACGATGGAGGATGCACACTTGGTTGGCTTGACTGAGATTGCGCAAGTAGTCAGCAATGGAAATGGAATTGCCGGAACACAGATAAGCCACCTGTCCGATGAAGCGAAACAGGTGCTGGGGGAAGCGGATATAATTATCTCCAAAGGACAGGGTAACTTTGAAACCATGCATAATTGCGATTTAAACGTTTATTATCTGTTCTTGTGCAAATGTGAATGGTTCTCGAAGGCGTTTGACATGGAGAAATTTAAAGGCGTATTTACCAACGAAAAATATTTATAGCCTATAAAGTACAGCCTTTCTTGACAAATGTCGCTGTTGTGTTTATCATAATTGCGAATGAGTTGCAATTGTAAATATAAGCTCAAAAAATATTTGATTTGTTAAGGGAGACATTTATGCTAGATGTGATCATAGATACACTGATAGATTCCGTGAAACTGTTGCCATTTCTGTTTATGACTTACTGGGCGATGGAGTATATGGAACACAAGATGGGTGAGAAAACAAAGGCAGCAATAGAAAAATCGGGACGTTTTGGAGCAATTCCGGGCAGTATATTAGGTGTATTTCCGCAATGCGGCTTTTCCGCGGCGGCTTCTAACCTATATGCCGGGAAAATCATTACGCTCGGGACATTAATGGCAATATTTTTATCAACTTCCGATGAGATGCTGCCTATTCTTATTTCTGAGCAAGTGCATATTTCCTTGATTTTGAAGCTTTTAGGAATAAAAGCAGCAATCGGTATGATAGCCGGGTTTATCATTGATTTGGTAGCTAAGAAGAAAAGAATGCATGGACATGATCACGATGAAAGCGAACATATGGATATTGAGCATGTATGCAAAAATGAAAATTGCCACTGTGAAGAAGGAATTTTCAGGTCGGCAGTTCGTCACACGTTTAATATTTTTTTCTTTATTCTTGGCATTTCCTTTATTTTAAATACGCTAATTTATCTCCTTGGAGAGGATTTTCTTTCTACTCTGATCTTGAACAGGCCGGTTCTGGGACAGATGATAACGGGCTTGATAGGCTTGATACCTAATTGCGCCTCATCCATTGCTATTACCCAGCTTTACTTAAAAGGAATGATGGGACTCGGTTCCATGATGTCAGGACTGCTCGCAGGCTCCGGTGTCGGCTTGCTGATACTGTTCAGAGTCAATGATGATATGAAAGAAAATATAAAAATTACTGCGCTGCTCTATACAATCGGAGTGGTTGCGGGAGTTGCAATCGATATTTTAACGAATTAATCTTAGTAAGATTCAGGGAGCAAAAGTCTCTCATAATTTAACTAGAAAGTGTATAATGTAAATAGAAAATGAGGATATATAATTGCATGGCCATTATATATCCTCATTTAAATGAAAGGTTCCTCGTTTTTGATTCTTTGACAAATATAAGTTTTTATCTGCATTCCGGTATAAGCTACTGAAGCTGTTGCCTATGCTATTGACGAGGGAGATTCCGATGGAACAGCTTAACTGTAGCTTGTTGTCGTATTTGCGTGACAAGGAAGAAAAGCCGTCAATTACATTTTGCGCTTTTTGCTGTATGAGTGCTTTATCCGATACTTCGGTCTCAAATACCGCAAATTCATCTCCGCCCAGCCTGCCTAGGTACGCATTGCTACAGAAAACAACAGATAAAAGGTTCGCAAAATCTCGGATTACCGTATCGCCTTGATCGTGCCCGTATTTGTCATTAATCTGTTTAAAATTATCGATATCGATCATATAAAAAACCCCGACAGGATTATTTTTTATGTATTTGGTAATGTGCTGTTCAAAAGCAGTATGGTTAAGAAGCCCCGTCATGGCATCCTGTTCCGCCTTTTGCTTAAATTTTGCAATCATGGAATTTGCTTTTTCAGAGATGGTTTTCGGATAATATTCATTATATCCTTGCTCCATATACGGTACAGAATGGTGGATGTGAAGAACTTTATAAGAATTACCATGCACTTCGTAAACAATGCTGAGACGTGTGTCCATTTCTATAAGAATCTCTTTTTGTTTATTTTCCTTTTCTTTTATCCACAAACAGCCATATACAATATATATATATTCCGAAAGCTGTCGACATTCATACCATTCGCTTAATATTTCAAAAGATATATCGTTGTCATATTTTTCCCAGGTCTTTTCAAGAGAGGAAAGAGAGGTAAAGAGTTCATGTTTTCCCGTACCTATATAGATCAAATTGTCATCGAAATATTGCTTAATGTTGTCATTATTTTTTGCCGGATGTAAGAGATAATTTTCACATAGATCACGCGTGATTTCACACAATTTGTAATTCATTTGTTAATTCCCCTAATTTTTAGAACCATTGCTTTATTAGACTCATTAGTAAATTATTACCATTTTACTCCAGTAATATGGTTTTTTCAACAAAAATTTCACAATATGTGAATATAAATTCACCAAACCAGAATTAATAGAAGATACACTATATGTGAAAGAAGGGGTTACTATTGGTAAAATTAGGGTCAAGATTAAAAGCTTTAAGAAAAGAAAAAAACATGACACAGAAAGCGTTGGCGGATCGATTAGGTCTGGCAACTAGCGCTATATGCTCCTATGAAATTGGGTCGAGATATCCTTCCTATGAAATATTGATAAAAATAGCGGCTATTTTCAGGGTAAGTACCGACTATTTGCTCGGTGTGGAGAAAAACAGGTATATTGACGTGACAGACTTTTCGGAAGAGGATATAGAAATTCTGGTTATGCTTGCAGATTCTTTGAGAAAAAAGAGTCACTAGACCGCGCCTGCCTTTTCCCGGGAAGAGAAGCTCTCTTTTTTGATTAATTCCATGAAATTAAGTGAATACTTATTACGCAGATTTTATATAAAAAATGAGAAAGAGGCGTAATTATGGAATCAATATGGACAATGACAGCGGATATTCAAAAAAGGGAATCGTTAAAGGAAGATATAACGACAGATACGGCAGTAATCGGCGGAGGGATGGCAGGTCTTCTGATCGCCAGCTTTCTTCAGAAAAAGGGAATTCAAGCGGTGGTTCTGGAAGCAGCGCGTATAGGAAGCGGTCAGACGAAAAATACGACTGCAAAAATCTCGCTGCAGCACGGTCTGATATATCATAAGCTCATAGAGGAAGCGGGAGAAAAGAAAGCAAAGCTTTATGCGGAAGCAAACCGTCGGGCTATTGCCGAATATCGAAACATAATCAATCAAAAGCAGATAAGCTGTGAATTCCGAGAATGCAGTGCATATCTCTACTCCCTTGAGGAAACCGAACCGTTGAAGAAGGAGGAAGAGGCCGCAAAAAGCCTTGGGATATGTGCGGAATTGACAACAAAAACAGAACTGCCTTTTGAGGTATTGAGTGCGCTCAAATTTTATGACCAAGCGGTATTTCATCCTCTTTTATTCCTGAAGAGAATAGCTGAAGATCTTACTATTTATGAGGATACAAAGGTTCTCACGGTAGAAAGAACGGAGGAAGAAAATAAAGTTGTTACAAACCACGGGGTAGTCAGGGCTAAAAATGTTGTATTTGCAGCTCATTATCCTTTTATCAATGTTCCCGGATATTATTTTCTGAGAATGCATCAGGAACGCAGCTATGTGATTGCGCTTACGAATACGAAGCAAATGGATAATATATATTACGGCATCGATAAAGAGGGGTTATCTTTTCGAAAAAGCGGAGACTATCTCTTGCTTGGCGGCGGTAATCACAGAACCGGGGAAAATACGGGAGGCGGAAAATACCAGAAGCTCTATATGGCAGCTGAAAAATGGTTCCCCGGATGTAAGGAAATCACTCGTTTCTCGGCACAAGACTGTATGCCGCTTGACAATATTCCTTATATAGGACAATTCTCCACGTCTACACCCGACTGGTATGTGGCTACAGGGTTTAAGAAGTGGGGTATGACGAGTTCTATGGTATCGGCCATGATAATCAGCGATTTAATATTAAAGGGGAAAAGTCCGTATGAAGAGGTTTTCGGACCTCAGAGATTTGATTTGCAGGCATCGGCAGCAAATCTTGCGGAAGAAGGAACGCAGTCGGTAAAAGGACTGAGTAAGGGAGTATTCTCAACAACGCCCAAATGCACTCATATGGGCTGTGCGTTGGAATGGAATCCGGACGAAGTCAGCTGGGACTGTCCATGTCATGGCTCCCGATTTAGCAGTGACGGCAAGGTAATCGATAATCCTGCAATCGAGGACTTATCCGGTGAATAATTTACGGCTTTCCATGCGATAAAGCGGGAGAGAGGATAGCGAGCGTACTAAATTATATGTTAGAATAGATAATAATTTGTTTTGTTACAGAGCAATTTTTAAAACGTTATGTACTGAGAATACCTAAATGATATGACAGCGAGGTTATAAAATGATAAAGATACAAATGAAGGAATTTGATCTGGAGAAGACAAGCAGATCAGGTCAATGTTTTCGGATGAATCCTGTACCGGGGCAGGAAGGAAGATATGCGCTCATAGCTTATGGAAAATATCTGGAAATAGAAAAAGGCGAAGACGGCTTTCTGTTCTCCTGTACACAGGAAGAATGGGAAGCCTTGTGGGCTGATTATTTCGATTGCGGAAGGGACTATCGGAAAATATATAAAGCGGTGGATAAGAAGGATAAATATATGCAGAAAGCGGTTACATACGGAAACGGCATCCGCATTCTGAAACAGGAAGTTTTTGAGACCACTATTAGCTTTATTATTTCCCAGCAAAATAATATATCTCGGATAAAAAAGTGCGTAGAATCATTATGCGAGAGCTTCGGCGAAGAGAGATATAATTATAAGGGGGAAAAGTATTATAAATTTCCGACAGCGGAGCGGCTTGCGAGATTATCCGAGCAAGATTTGCGGGGCTGTAATCTTGGCTATAGGAGCCGGTACATATTGAAATCGGCAAGGATGATTGCGGAAGGGGAAATTAACTTTGCCGGACTTACGGGTATGACATACGAGGAAGCGAGAGCCGAACTAATGAAATTATGTGGTGTCGGCATTAAGGTTGCGGAATGCATCTGCTTATTTGCGCTTCACCATGTAGATGCTTTCCCGGTGGATACGCATATACAGACAGTGCTTTTAAAATATTACCCGGAAGGATTTCCTTTCGAGAGATATAAAGGGTATGCGGGAATCTTGCAGCAATATGCATTTTATTATGATATTTATGCGAAAGTATGATAATATTAATATGAAAAATAAAATTTTTATGTGTAGAATTACGATTGTACAGAGATTCGCGGATAGATATGGTATGGAGGGCTTTTATGGATATGGAATTAAAACTGGCGGTGCTTATTGATGCGGATAACATTTCCGATAAATATGTGAAGATTATCTTGGATGAAACGGCGAAAAACGGAGTGGCAACATATAAGCGTATTTACGGTGACTGGACCAATACGAGACTCGTATCTTGGAAAAATGTGCTATTGGATAATTCCATTACGCCTATTCAACAATATGGCTATACTACAGGGAAAAATGCAACCGATTCGGCAATGATTATCGACGCAATGGATATTCTTTATTCCGGAACTGTAGGAGGTTTCTGTATCGTTTCTTCGGACAGCGATTTCACGAGACTAGCGATGCGTTTGCGGGAATCAGGCATGTATGTTATCGGTATGGGAGAAAGTAAGACTCCCAAGCCTTTTATTTCGGCGTGTAATCAATTTAAATATCTGGACATTTTGCTTTCCAAAGAACAGGAAGAGGAAAGTGCCTCCAAAAAAGAAGAGACTGCCACGGTGAAGGCAGCCTCAAAAGTCACATATTCAAAGAAAATGGTGAAAGGTAATTCCAACAAGAAAGAAAAAGAGGAATTAAAGCCACAAACCGACTTACTCATGATTAAGAGAGCAATTATTTCTCTGGTAGAAGAATGCTCCGACGATGACGAATGGATTCATTCTTCTGAGCTCAGAAATCAGCTCGGCAAACGATTCCCTGATTTTGACGTCCGTAACTTCGGACATTCCAAGTTCAGCTCTTTCGTTAACTCCTTGAATATTCTGGACTGTGAGCAGGAGAAAAATATCGTAAGGTTTAGAATGAAAAAGTAGGCATTTTACAGTTCCTTTTTAATAACGGGAATCCATACTTCATACTTTGCATTCTCCGAATCGGGAGAAAGATAGACTTCGATATCCGGCGCATTGCCGTATTCATATCCGGAGGTAGGGAGCCATTCTGTGATAATTCTTTTTTCTAATTCCTGAATGGAAAAAGACTGCCCTTCTCCGCTGAAAATAGCCCATGTAGCGGCAGGTATCGTATATTCTTCGAAGCCCTCCGGCGCAGGAAAGGTGCTTGCAACGGAGATGTAATATTTCCATTGCTCTGCATCGTTGCAGGCACTGACGCCCAATATTCCCATAGGCTGTGAGTTCATTATGGAAGCAAGCGTCGGTATCGTGCCGTTCATAGCCGCTTTTTGCCACATCTGCGGCACGACTTCAAAATTCTTCTCAAGTTCCTTATAGAGCGGTTCCGATATACCGATAATCTTAAATTCTTCTTTCTTTTCAATTCTGTAAATCATTTCAGCTTCTCCTTTAATTGATATTTTGAAGCTGATGGGAGGATAGGCTTTTAAATTGATACCTTCCGCTCTTGCCTGAGAGGGCGATATACCGTGAATATTTTGGAACGCGCGGTTAAATGCGGTGGGTGAGTCATAACCGTATTTAAGGGCAATATCTAGGATTTTCTCCGTGCTGCCTTGTATGTCCGCCGCGGCGAGAGACATGCGCCTTTTGCGAATATATTCGGAAAGAGGTACACCCGCCATATAAGAGAACATTCTTTGAAAATGATAGGTGGAACAGTAAGCAATTCTTGCAAGTCTGTCATAATCAATATCCTTTGTCAAATTCTCTTCAATATAGTTTATAGCACTGTTTAATCGTTCTATCCATTCCATCGTTTAGCTCCTTGTATTGCCAGTTTATCTTGCGGCTGTTATAAAATCCTCTCTTTTCATGCACCAAAATGAGAGTTAAGATATATTGTAAGAATATTGCATCAATTAAAGCAGAATCAATACGATAAATTTATCAGGAATCAGAAAGGCTGTAAAGCGGAAAGAGGAAAAATGCAAATAAACAGATTGTTTGAAATCATATATTTGTTATTGGATAAAGAGACAATGACTGCGGCAGAATTAGCGGAGCATTTTGAAGTGTCTACCCGAACGGTATACCGGGATATCGAGACGCTTTCACAAACCGGAATACCCATCTATGCCATAAAAGGGAAAGGTGGGGGAATCAGGCTTACGGAGAACTTTGTACTGAATAAATCGGTGCTTACCGGAGAGGAACAGAAAAAGATTCTGCAGTCCCTCCATGGAATGAATGCCGTGCGGGAAGAGGAGATTAAACCGTTGCTTTCAAAGCTGTCGGCTCTGTTCGGCGGAGAGCAGGAGGACTGGATAGAAATAGAGTTCTCTTCTTGGAATGCGCATGATGCGGTCAGTAAGAAATTTGCCTTATTAAAAGAAACGATTTTTTTCCATAAAAAAGTTTCTTTTTGCTATAACGGGGCAAATGGAATAAGCGGTAGGCGCATTGCGGAGCCTTTGAAGCTGATTTTTCGTGCGAATGCATGGTATCTTTACGCATGGTGTACGGAGAAAAAAGACTTCCGCTTCTTTAAATTGAGTCGTATGGAGGAGATAACCGCTTTGGAGGAGCACTTTGAAAGGCGTAAGATACCTGACCTGTGGAATAAAGAAGAGGAAGGAAAAAGAAAGAATACATATATGAAGAACTTGATAACGGTAGTGGCACTTATTTCCCCCGGCAAAGCATACCGTGTATTGGAAGAATTGGATAAGAAAAATGTGGAGAAGTTAGAGGACGGCAAATATAAAGTGCGGATAGTCATACCGGAGGATGATTGGATGTATCAGTATCTTATGACCTATGGAGCCGATCTGGAGGTTCTTGAGCCGGAAAGGGTAAGAAAGAATATGATTGAGAAATTGAAAAGCGCATTAGAAAATTACATATAAATAAATATAATATGACAGAGCGATGTCATATTAACTATGTTATCATAACTCCATCGAGCGTTAAGCAGTATTAATTATTTAGACGCTTAAAATAATATATCAAAAGGAGAGGTACAGAGATGGATTATGAAATCGTAACATTGAAAGAGAAAAAAATCATGGGACTTAGCCTGCGGACGGGCAACATGGATCCGGAAATGGGAGCGAAGATAGGCGGGCTTTGGCAGCGCCTGTTTGGAGAAGGATTGTTTGAGGCAATTCCGAAGAAGGTGAGTGAAAGCTCTATTGGGTTTTATTCGGATTATGCGCAGGGATTGGCAGGGGAATATGATGTGACTGTGGGTTGCGAGGTAAGCAGTACAGATAATATTCTGAAAGATATGGTCGTAAAAGTCATCCCGGAAGGACATTACGCCAAATTTGTAATAATCGGAGATATGGTAGAGGCTGTTCAAAAAGCGTGGAGCGAGATCTGGGCTATGGACTTGAAGAGAACCTTTACCGGAGATTTTGAGGAATATGTCAGCATGCAGGAAAACGGAGAATGTGAGATACACATTTACATTGCGGTAAAATAATTGAAATAATAGAATACTAAATGGAAACGGACTTTTAACTTCGCTTCCATTTTCTGATGGCTTCCAGTCTCATTCCGGCCTCCGCTTCCGCGCCTTCAGAAGTGGGACGGTAATAAGTGCGGTTCTTCAAGGCTTCCGGCAAACACTCCATATGCGTCAGCTTTTCTTCGGTATTGTGGGCATATTCGTAGCCTTCTCCGTAATACAGTTCCTCCATAAGCTTGGCGGGTGCGTTGCATAGATGAAGAGGAACCGGCTGTGCAAGCGTATGAAGCGCATCACGTCGACACTCTCCGTATGCCACATAGAGCGCGTTGGACTTAGGCGCCAGAGAGAGATAAGTAACGGCGTGAGCGAGATTCACATTACATTCGGGCATGCCGATAAAGTGGCAGGCCTGATAAACCGAGACAGCAAGAGAAAGAGCCTGACTGTCGGCAATTCCCACGTCCTCGCTGGCAAAACGGATTAAGCGTCTCGCAATATATAAAGGATCCTCGCCCGCTTCCAGCATTCGCGAGAGCCAATAAATAGCGGCGTCCGGATCGCTGTTGCGCATGGATTTGTGCAGTGCGGATATGAGATTATAATGCTCCTCGCCATTTTTATCATACAATAAAGATTTCTTGCTGATACATTGTTCCAGGCCTTCTTTTGTAACCATAATCTTGCCCGGACCGACTTTACCGTTCGTGACGGCCATTTCCAAGGTGTTCAGCGCTGTTCTTGCATCGCCGTTTGCAAAGGTTGCTATAGCCTTTAGCAAATAATCCGAGATGTCGATTTGTGTCTGTCCGAAACCGAAAGGGTTGCGGATGGCATTCTTTAACAGCTGTATGAGATTGCCGGTGCTAAGTCCCTGTAAGACAAAGACTTTTAATCGGGAAAGAAGAGCTGAGTTAATTTCAAAGGATGGATTTTCTGTTGTGGCACCAATTAGAATAATACTTCCTTTTTCTACGAAAGGAAGGAACGCATCCTGCTGCGCCTTATTGAACCGGTGGATTTCATCTACGAATAAAACCGTCTTAACGCCCATCACCCGGCTGCTTTCCGCCTGTGCCATCACTTCTTTTATTTCTTTTATTCCGCTCGTTACAGCACTGAAATTGATGAATGAAGCCCGAGTCTTTTTTGCAATAATATTGGCAAGCGTAGTCTTGCCTACACCCGGAGGTCCCCAGAAAATCATGGAAGAGATTTGATCGTGGTCGATTAGCTGACGCAGTAATTTGCCTTCACCGAGAAGATGCTCTTGTCCGATAAAATCTTCCAATGAATCGGGACGAAGGCGGCTGGCAAGCGGACTTATTGTCTTACGGCTGTCGAAGAGAGATAGTTGTTCCATAACATCACCTGAATTCCTGAATACAAACATTTGTTCTAATGAAATAGTATCACGTTTTCGTGGTGTTTGCAATTAATTCCTAAAAATAAAAAGTACCAACCCCATGACGCTATGGTCACAAAATCAGTACTTGGCATGCGCCGCCAGGGGCTCGAACCCTGGACACCCTGATTAAGAGTCAGGTGCTCTACCAACTGAGCTAGCAGCGCAAAATCAAAACAAAATTTATGTTGCGTTTACAACGCAAGTGTTATTATAGTATAATGTGATTTAGTTTGCAAGTATTTTTTAAAAAAATGTATATTTATAAATATATGAAGGCAGGAGAGCATAAATGATATTTGAAAGTCACGCACATTACGACGATGAAGCGTTTGATGAAGATAGAGAAGAGCTACTTGATAATTTGAAGAAAAAGGGAATCGAGTACGTGATAAATGTAGGAGCCAGCATAAAGACGACGAGGAATACAATTGCTTTGACGCAGAAGTATCCTTTTATATATGGAGCAGCAGGCGTTCACCCTTCGGACACGGCGGAGCTGAATGAAGAAAACTTTGCATGGCTGAAGGAACAGTGCTCACTTCCTAAGATTGTGGCGGTAGGAGAAATAGGTCTGGACTATTATTGGGATGAGCCGGATAGACAGATACAGAAAGAATGGTTTGACAGGCAGTTGCAGATGGCGAGAGAAGTGAGGCTGCCGGTAGTTATCCATTCCAGGGATGCTGCCAAGGATACGGTAGATATGATGAGAGCTGCGAAGGCGGAAGAGATAGGCGGAGTGATTCATTGCTTTTCCTATACGAAGGAAACGGCCAGAGAATTCCTGGACATGGATTTCTCTTTCGGTATCGGGGGTGTAATAACTTTTAATAATGCGAAGAAGCTAAAAGAAGCCGTGGAATATATACCTATGGATAAAATACTTCTTGAAACGGATAGTCCGTATCTGGCACCGGTGCCTTACAGAGGGAAACGCAATACGTCCTTGAATATCCCGTTTATTGCCGAGAAAATAGCTGAACTTAAGGGGATTACCTATGAAGAAGTAGTAAATATTACATCACAGAATGCAAAAAGGCTGTTTCAAATAAATAAGAAATATGGAGAATAATGATGGCTACATTAGGAACCCCCAGCAATACAATAGAAATATTGAGAAAATATAATTTTAGTTTCCAAAAGAAATTCGGACAAAACTTTCTTATCGACACCCATATTCTTGAAAAAATAGTAGCGGCTTCCGGCATCACAAAAGAGGATTGTGTGCTGGAGATAGGCCCCGGTATCGGAACAATGACACAGTATCTGGCAGAGAATGCGAGAGAAGTCATAGCGGTGGAGATAGACAAGGCTCTGATTCCCATACTTCACGATACTCTCTCAGCCTATGATAATGTTACGATTATCAATGAAGATATCCTGAAAGTAGATGTAAACCGTATTGCAAAGGAGAGGAATAACGGAAATGCGATAAAAGTTGTCGCTAATCTTCCCTATTATATTACGACGCCTATTGTTATGGGACTGTTTGAAAGTAATGTCTCTCTCGAGAGTATTACGATTATGGTACAGAAGGAGGTAGCGGACCGTATGCAGGTAGGACCGGGAACGAAAGACTATGGGGCACTTTCTCTCGCCGTGCAGTATTATGCGAAGCCGGAAGTGATGCTTCAGGTACCGCCCACCTGTTTTATGCCGAGGCCTAATGTAGGAAGTTCAGTAATTAAACTGACAAGATATGATAAACCACCGGTAGAAGTATTCGATGAGAACTATATGTTTTCTCTCATACGTGCTTCCTTTAACCAAAGGCGTAAAACATTGGTAAACGGACTTACTAATGCTGCAAATCTGAAGGTAAGAAAAGAGGATGTAGTCAGGGCGTTGGAAGAGATGGATTTGCCACCGACTATCCGCGGTGAGGCGCTTACTTTGGAGCAGTTTGCACGACTTTGCAACTTACTTTTGAAAAAGTCGGACTGATTTTTTGGGAAATAGCACAAGATATATGGATACCGCTTAAAAAAAATCGCCATATATAGAGAAATTTCCCCATATTTTTTTGACATTGATTATGTCGTATGGTAAACTTAGAAAATGAAAATAGGGATATTATGCTGTCTTTTGACAGATGGGAAAATGAAAAAATTATGAGGTGAGTACCTTGGACAAGTACGAATATAAAGTACGGGCGGAGGAAATAAAGGCATTAATTGCGGAGGGTGAATTTGCAGAAGCAGTAAAAATTGCTGACACGATTGACTGGCGAAGAGTCAAAAGTGTTATGATGCTCTGCACAATTAGCGACCTATATAAAATTAATCGCAGATTTCAAGAAAGTAAAGATATTTTGCTAATGGCATATGAGCGTCATCCGGGCGGTCGTCTTATTGTCTACTCCTTATGCGAGCTATCGATAAAAATGGGAGAATACGTACAGGCAATAGAATACTATAAGGAATTTGTACAGATCGCGCCCAAGGATACGGGAAGATATATTTTACAATATAAGCTATATGAAGCGCAGGATGTCAGCCTGGAAGAGCGCATTGCCGTATTGGAGGAATTCAAGAAGCGTGATTACCGTGAAAAATGGGCTTATGAGCTGGCTTATCTATACCATCGCGTGGGACTTGAAACAAAATGCGTGGAAGAATGTGACGAAATGATTCTCTGGTTTGGAGAGGGAAGATATGTCATAAAAGCATTGGAGTTAAAGCAGCTTCATCATCCGCTGACACCTGACCAGCAGGAAAAATATCTCTTGCTCAAGAGAGAAAGCCAGATAAGGGATGCTCATGACGCTCAGACAAAAGACGAAGAAGCGCCGCAGGAGCAGGGAGAAGAGACAAGCGGTAAGATTGCGGATTTCTCCGAGTATACGTCTCAGGACAAAGAAGAGGAAGATTACCAGGTAAAGACTGTGGACGTGGGGCAGTATAACACGATTAATCTGCAGAAAGAATTGGCAAAGAGCATGAAGGAGCTACTGGGCGAAGATGCTCACAATCATACGGAGGAGCCTTCCTATACTCCTTCCGTTAATTTTGCGACTTTAAATGAAGAAGAAACGAAAGAACCGGCTATAGAACCGGAAAAACCTGTTGCAGAATCTCAATTTACAGAGGCTCAGCCTGCGGAAACACAACCGTCCGTAGAGGAAGTATTTTTTGAGGATGTAAAGGATGTTCTGTTAGAGGATACAAAGGAAATAAATGTAAAAGAAGTGAGCGGCAGCAGCTTAGGGGATACGAAAGAGATTCATCCGGGAAGAAAAATCATATATCCGACTGCTGTACCGCCCGTATCAATACCAACCGTGCCCGTTCATGCCACGCCGGTTCCTTCTCATCAATTGAAACAGGCAATAAAGCCGTCAGGATTTGAAAGGATGCTTTCACAAGAATATGACGGTCAGATCAGTCTCGCAGTGTCGGAAAATAATCAGATTGAGAAACAGATTACCGGACAGATGAACATTGCGGATATTATGTCTGAATGGGAAAGGATGAAGAAGGAAAACAAAGAGAAACGAAGCGAAGATGTACGCAAGCGCGTGCAGCAGCATACGGGGAATATTTTTTCTGAGTTTGATGAAGCCACTAAAAAGGGTCTGTTAGAGCAGTTGGAGAAAGCTGTTGTGGAGGCCATTTTAAAAGAAGCGGGGAAGAAAGCAATTAGCCCCGAAGAGATTACGGATGAGAAAGTATCCGATCTTGTAGAGTCGGCAGAAAAATCGACAGGACATTTTGCCGAAGCCGATACAAATATAAATATTAAAGATGCTGAAAGCAATGAAATAAAAGAGCCGGAAGCACCTGAGAGAGAGTATGTTCCTGAAATAAAGGAAGTCTCGGCTACAGTTCAGGCAGATATACCTGTTGAGGACTTAGAGGTATTGTCGCCGGAGGAGCCTGTCAGCACGCCTGAGAAAATAGTTGATATGGTTGAAGACGCCAACAGGCTTCGCCCGTTATCCGATGAGGAGAAGGAATTATTCGGAAGATTTATTTACAATAAAAAAGCGAAAGAACAAATCATACGTGCCGTAGATACGATGAGCATGGATCCGTTTACGGACAATGTAATCATTACGGGAGAAGAAGGAGCGGGCACTATCGAATTAGCCAAGAATCTTATTCGTATGATGCAGATGTCGGACAGCAATTTCTCCGGAAGAGTAGCTAAGATATCCGGAGCTACATTAAAAAAGAAAAATGTGGAGGAAACACTTTCTCATTTGCCGGATGGAGCTCTTATTATTGAGCGCGCAACAGAAATGTCCAGCAGCACGGCAGAAGATTTGAAAAAAGTGTTATCTCAGAAAAACAGCGGGCTTTTCATTATCATGGAGGGCAAAAAAGATGAGATGAATATTTTCATGAGAAAGAATCATATACTGTCAGAGAATTTCAATGCCAGAATTGATATCGAAGCTCTCAATGACCATGCCCTCGTAGAATATGCGAAGGAGTATGCGCAGGAGCTGGAGTATTCCATCGATGAACTCGGAATACTCGCACTGCATACGAGAATTGCGGAAATGCAGACGAGCGATCACGAAGTAACGATTGAAGAAGTTAAGGAACTGGTGGATGATGCGATTTATTTTGCAAACAAGAAGAATATAAGACATTTATGCGACATTTTGGTTGGCAAGAGATACGATGAAGAGGATATGATTATTCTTAGGGAAAAAGATTTCATGCACTATTAAACTAAAGGGGGGTGCCCATGGCGACGGCAAAAAAGAAACCGAAATATGCGGAAGAGGAAGTCTTTATTTCTGAAACGGATCAATATCTCTTTGCGCAGGGGACACATTACGATATTTATAAGAAGCTGGGCGCTCATCCTTCCGTGGAGAACGGGAAAAAAGGCATGTTTTTCGGAGTATGGGCCCCCAATGCGGAAAAAGTATATGTCATAGGAACCTTTAATAACTGGCAAGAAGATATGTATGAGATGAAGAAACTGGGCCCGGGAGGTATTCACTCGCTCTTTATCCCGGGAGTAGGAGTAAACGAGCTCTACAAATTTCTGATTAAGACGCCGGACGGAAGAAAGCTTTACAAAGCTGACCCTTTCGCTAATTATGCGGAACTCAGACCGGGCAATGCCTCAAAGACTACGGATTTATCCGCGTTTCAATGGACAGATGCTTCCTGGATGACGGCAAGAAAAGGCAAGGATTATAGGAAGGAGCCGCTTGCTATATACGAATGCCATATTGGATCGTGGATGAAGCACCCTAACGGAACTCCGGACGGATTCTATAATTACAGAGAATTTGCGGACAAAATCGTAGATTATCTGGAAGAGATGAGATATACCCATATAGAGCTTATGGGTATTGCGGAACATCCGTTTGACGGTTCATGGGGCTATCAGGTAACGGGCTATTATGCCCCCACCTCCCGTTACGGAGAGCCTGCGGATTTTATGTATTTAATAAATAAACTGCACAACCACAAGATTGGTGTGATCTTAGACTGGGTACCGGCACATTTTGCGACCGATGAACACGGTCTTGCGGAATTTGACGGACAGTGTATTTTTGAACATCCGGACAGACGTCTGGGAGAACATCCCGACTGGGGAACGAAGATTTTTAATTACGGAAAGACGGAAGTGAAGAACTTCTTAATTGCCAATGCTCTTTTTTGGCTTAGAGAGTTTCATATAGACGGTATACGTGTGGATGCGGTTGCTTCCATGCTATACTTGGATTACGGCAAGCAGGACGGACAGTGGCTTCCGAACAAATACGGCGGAAATAAGAACCTGGAAGCAATCGAATTTTTCAAACATCTGAATTCGGTTATACTCGGTACATATCCGGGATTTCTTACGATTGCAGAGGAATCTACGGCGTGGCCTAAGGTTACCGGCAAGCTGGAAGAGGACGGGCTGGGATTCAGTTTTAAATGGAATATGGGCTGGATGCATGATTTTTGTGAATATATGAAGCTGGATCCGCTATTCCGTAAGAATAACCATTATGCCATGACTTTTGCTATGAGCTATAACAGCGCAGAGAATTATATTCTACCTCTTTCCCATGATGAAGTAGTACATTTAAAATGCTCCATGGTAAATAAGATGCCCGGATACCGGGTAGATAAATATGCGAATCTGCGCCTCGGTTACACGTATATGTTCGGGCATGCCGGCAAAAAGCTTCTTTTTATGGGACAGGATTTTGCGCAGGAAAGGGAATGGAGCGAGGAAAGAGAACTCGATTGGTATCTCCTCGGGGAACCCTTGAACAAAGGGATGCACGAGTATGTAAAGGAATTGCTCAAGCTGTATAATAAATATCAATGCCTGTATGAGATAGATAATGATTGGGCAGGCTTTGAATGGCTGAATGCGGATGATGCCGAGCGGAGTACTTTCAGCTTCTGCAGAAAAGCATCCAATGGGAAAAATAATCTTTTATTCGTTCTTAACATGACGCCGGTTACCCGCGAGGGATATAAAGCCGGTGTTCCCGAGAAGAAAAAATATAAGCTGCTCCTTAACAGCGACGAGGAAAGATTTGGTGGAAATGGGGGCATAATACCGAAAGAAATTATGGCTGTGCAGGAAAATGTACAAGTCAATTATAAGGATTTCAGCATTTCCTTTGATTTGCCCGCGTATGCTGCGGCAGTATTTGTATTCTAGACATATTTTTACTTGTTACGATTACTGCACACAAAAAGATATTTATAATGTACGGGAATCCAATCCTTGTATCGTGCAATACTTTGCAGATATCTTAAAATATGTCATAAAGCAAAATAGGGCGGTAATAAACGTTGCAATCTGTTTCGAGATTGCAACATTTTTATTACTTACCCCATATTTATAATAAAAGAAAAGGTTAAGAAAATTGCGGCTTATGCCGAAATAAAAGATGAAAATAAGAACAAATACCTTAATCTGCATGCAGGATGGAATAACATATGAACATTAATTTCGAAAATAACGTGGTAAAAACTCATTCCAATGTAGACAAGGCAACAACCCAAACTTCATATAGCGGCTCCCATGTGAAAGAGACGAACAGTGCGAGCAGACGCACACAGGGAGTTTTTGCATTAGACATTTCTGGCACAGTTATGGATAACACTGCTTATGATGGTCAAGGAAAGACCGCAGAAGACGTTATGCAGGATGCGGGGCAAGTTGACGTTGCCACGCAGAAAAACTATATGGCAGTAATGTCTAATATTATGTCTGAGGAGGATTTTGCCAAGCTTCAAGAAGAGGGCTATCATCCCGGAGATACGGATATAGAAACGGTTGTTACTATTGTTGATGAAATCAAAGCAGCTCTTGCGAAAGGCGGAAAGAATATTACAGGATATACGGATGATCTGGATGTGGAGACGCTAACCCAGATTACCGGTAGTGCGTCTCTTGCTAACGAGCTCGTAAAACAGTTTAAAGAACATGACATACCAGCCACAAAAGAAAATGTGGAAGATGTGATGAATGCGTGTAGGACGGCAACAGAATTGGAGGATTTAAGCGACGGCATTAAAAAATATATGATTCGCAACCATATGGAGCCTACACTCGATAATATATATAGAGCCCAGTATAGTGCTACGGCTGATACCGGAAAACAGAGCAAGGGATATTATCAGGATGATGCCGGCTATTATGCGAAGAAAGCAGAAGACTTTAATTGGCAGCAGCTTATGCCTCAGATAGAAAAGGTTATCCGCAATGCGGGACTGGAAGTATCGGAAGAAACCTTGTCAGATGCTAAGTGGCTGATTGAAAAAGGAATGCCTCTTACCGAAGAATCGCTTAAGTCATATTATGATTTAAATAATCTGGAGCTTCCGGATACTTTGGAAGAAGCCGTTAAAGCGGCGACGGCGGCAATTGCCAACGGCAAAAGAGCCGGAAGCGCTAATTTATTAGATGATAGGACCGATTTGGAAAAGGCGTGGAGTTACATAGACGATGTTAATTCTATCAGTGATGAAGCGATTGATAAAGTGGCGGCAGAAGGAGAGGCTCTCAATCTCCGCAACCTCAAAGCAGCACAGTTGCGGATAAATGCCGGTGTCTCGACGGCGTTGGGGACGGCAACCTATGCGGTGAATGCTACGGGTAGAAGGCAACTGGAAGAAATAAGGCTGCAGATGACCGTGCAGGCCAATTTACATTTGATACGAAGCGGAATATCTGTAGATACGGTAGAGCTGGAACAGCTGGTAGAAGTACTAAAGGGGGCAGAACAGCAGAATCGACAGATATTATTCGGTGGCGACGGTGCGGAGGGCGTAGCTGAGCGCGCTCAAATGTATGGGGATACCTTGGCAAAAGTAAAAGAGATTCCTCATATGCCTGCGGCAGTGATAGGTAAAATCGCTCTGCAAAGAGACAGTTTACTGAACCGCACGAATATGGGTGCTGCGAACGGTTATACGCTGGAGGCTGTATATTTGAATGGAAATGCGCTTCGTACTGCTTATGAAAAAGCAGGAGAGACTTACGAGACGCTTATGACGGCGCCGAGGGCGGATTTGGGAGATTCTATTAAAAAGGCGTTCCGCAATGTGGATGATATTTTACGGGATATGAATCTGGAGACTTCCGATGCAAACAGGCGTGCGGTCCGTATTCTCGGATATAATCGGATGGAGATTTCAGAGCAAAATATAGCAGCAATAAAAGAAACCGATGCAACTGTTCGGCGAATAGTGAATAAAATGACACCCGCGTCAACACTTGAGATGATACGCGATGGAATGAATCCTCTCTCCATGAACATGGAGGAGTTGGAAGCATATCTGGATAGTAAAGACAGAAATCCGGAGCGTAGCATTGAAAAGTATAGTGAATTCTTATATAAATTGGATAAAAACAACGAAATTACTTCGGAAGAAAGAGATGCCTATATCGGTATATACCGTTTGTTCCGTCAATTGGACAAAACGGACGGCGCCGCAATCGGAACGCTCATCAACCAAGGAATGGAGCCGACAGTTAAGAACCTTCTTTCCGCAATGAGAAGCAATAAAAAGCACGGTATGGATATAACGGTAGATGACTATTTTGGCGGAATTTCCTCCGAATATCAGGGTAAAAGTATTTCCGAGCAAATTGAAAGCGGTTATAAAGCTAATACAAGCGAGACGAATTATTATAAAAAGCTTTCTCTCGATATATTTGATAGTTTGGAAGGCGGAAAATTGCCCGTTCAGGCGGTGACGGAAGATATGACTCTGGAAGAACTTGCCGCATTGCTCCAGGAACAGGAAGCAGACACAGCCTCCAAGAAAGAATATCAAAAACACCAGATGAGCGTGATGCGGGAAGCGACAATGACGGAAGAAACGATAGTGAAAGAGTTGCTTTCATTCAATCAGCCGGTGACGGTGAACAATCTTCTGGCAGCCGGGCTTTTGACGAAAGAAAGAGGAATGCTGGCAGGCAAGATGAAGGAATTCGCTTCCCAAACCGATGAAACGGAACAGTTGGAGGAAGCCATCCGTAATCTACATGAGAATATGACGGCTGAAGCATCCGCAAAAGAGGCTTACGATAAGTTCAGCCAAATTGTTACGGATATTCTGGACAAGGTGGTGTATGAACAGTCTGCAGAAGACGGAGCTAATATAGATATAAGAGAAATAAGCAATATGTATAAACAGATATCTCTTGCAATCAATCTGGCAAAGGAAGAGAATTATGAAGTGCCTGTGGATATCAATGGAGAAATGACTTCCATTAATTTAAGAATTATTCATAATGCAGGCGAAAGCGGAAGAGTAACGGCTTCCCTGCAGTCAGCCGTTTATGGAAAAGTTCTCGGAAAGTTTAATGTTGCAAAACAGTCGGGAACAAGCGAAGATTCCTTGGAATATCAGATAACGGGATATGTTGTATGTGACAGTAAAGAGGGGCTTAACGCGCTTCGGCAATCGGAAGAAAAGTTAAAGAATTCGTTTGAACAATCCGATATACATGTAAATAGCTTGAACTTTATTTACAATCGGGAACTGGATTTCTCGGTAGCGTTACAGACGGATGAGATAGGTAAAGAGGGAAGCAATTCGGAAGAAGGCATTAAAAAACAGGAAGTATCTACGAAGAAATTGTATGAAACAGCTAAGATGTTTATCAGTTATATACAGAAAGGTGAAGGGTTCTAAATATGAAAATTTGTTATAACACGCAGGCTATGATTGCAAATAACGCACTCACAAAAAATGACAATAGGCTTTCCCAGTCCTTACAGAGACTATCTTCCGGTTTGAAGATTGTAGATGCAAAGGACAATCCGGCAGGAATGGCTATGGGAAAGAAGATGAATGCGCAGATTAAAGGCATAGGTGTTGCGACTCAGAACAGCAGCGACGCGATCTCCGTTATTGAAACGGCGGACGGTGCGCTTGCCGAAGTTCATGACATCCTGCAGAGAATGAACGAACTTGCCCTAAAAGCAAGCACAGGAACAATGAGTGCTGCGGAAAGAGCTACAATAGGAGAAGAAATTGTTCAGCTCAAACAGGAAATCACGAGAATTGCGCAAGATACACAGTTTAACGGGCAGACTCTTTTGAACGGTAATTTTGATTTAAAAGGATATACAAATGATGCGGATGTAAAGGTGGGATATTATTCCGATTCAGTGACCTCAGGGGTATATACAATTTCAAGCTTGAATGTTGAACTGAATGCGAACGGGTATATCATTCCTACGAGTTTAACTTATACACTTGATACGGCAGGAAGCGCAACGACGCTTGCATTTCCGGCGGATGCAACAATTTCCGAGATACATGGAAATAACCTTAAGATTACAAGTGCAGGAAATCCATCCTTTGAAGTCAATGTAAAAGTTTTTCTCGAGAGAGATTCCTCTGGTGCAGTTGTATCATATACGCAGGCATTTACCGATTTAAAATTGGACATTACAGGGATTGGCGCGATGACTATGCAGATTGGTTCCAACGAAGGGCAAACGCTGGACATCCGCGTTCCTACAATCTCTTTAGAGGAAATGAGAATTAAGGATCTTAGCGTAGCCGATGCGGATGACGCACAAGAAGCGATTGACAGCATAGCGAATGCAATTGCATATGTATCCGAAGCAAGAAGCCGTCTCGGTGCATTTCAAAATCGCCTGGAGCACAGTATCAGTAGCTTGGATATTACAAGCGAGAATATGACGGCAGCGTATTCCAGAATCATGGATGTGGATATGGCAGAACAAATGACGGAATATACAACCATTCAGGTGATTTCGCAGGCGAGCATGTCCATGCTTGCGCAAGCGAATGAAAGACCTGCACAGGTGCTGCAGCTTCTGCAATAAGGAAAGGGATAGACCCATGACGGAAGAACTGAAACAAGAATATACTTTGAAAATAACCCAGGCAAATAAGACGGAGCTCATTACAATTCTGTATGAAATGATTTTGATATATACGGAAGAAGGGAAAGAAGCCCATGCCGGAGGAGACAGGGCAGGCTTTAGAGATGCTATTCGCAAGGCGAGAGGATGCGTGAATGAACTTTTAGCTTCTCTTAACTTCGAGCAAAGTCTGGCAGTGAATTTCTTACAGCTTTATTTGTATGTGAACAGAGAGTTGGCGAGCGCAGAGGTCCGGAATATCACGGAACCTCTCGATCACATTGAAAAAGTGATAGGAGGTCTTCACAAAGCCTATAAAAAACTTGGTGAAATGGATACTTCCGGACCTGTCATGGAAAATGTTCAAACCGTCTATGCAGGATTAACATACGGTAAAAATAGTTTAAATGAGAACCTATCCGATCAAGGCTTTGACCGCGGGTTCCGAGTGTAGTTCTTCTTCAGGCAGCAAATTAATTTTTGCTGCCTGTTCTAGTAAGAATTTATATCTTTTTAGAACAGAGTTCACCTCATATATATAACAGTCAATTAAATCAGGATCGGTCACATTGTCAAAACCGGCATAAGCATCTTCCAAGGCACAGCGAGTCTTTTCAATATCGGCCAAAATACTGTTTCTTTGCAACTCTTTTTCGCTGATATTCTGATTGTGATAGGTAGTCTGGCTAAAACATATTTTCATGCATACACCTCTTTTTCATTAAAAAATTTCTCCAATAATTTCCTCTTTTTGTAAGTATAGACATAATAAAAACAAATATTCATGGAATAAGAAAAAAGAACAGGTCATATATTGTATAACAAAACCCTTACAAATTTGGAAAGGAGCATAATAATAAAAATGGATAATTATATGGGTGGAATCATGATAGCGGCATCGTGTGTCCTCGTACTTCTCATAGGTGCATTTCGAAGAAAAAAGGAGTGGATTATCAATTTTATCTTACGCGCAATAATAGGTACGATTGCCGTTTTCTTTATAAACGGATTTCTCGTCTCCCAAGGATTTTCCATCGCAATAGGAATTAATCCCATTACGGTTTTGACATCCGGGATTCTTGGATTTCCGGGGCTTATCATGCTTTACGGTATAAATTTATATACCTTTTTGTAAAGAATTAACAAAATTATATTTTTTTCCGGAAAGCACTGGACAAGCCACTTATCAGCATTTATAATTCATTCTATAGTTCAGAAGTTTAAATAAATATCTCAAAAGCAACATTCCGGGAACAAAGACAAAGAGGTTTTCCAGTTGTCCGATTCGTTCCAAATTCTCAAAACAGTTATATATTATAGTATGCAAAAAGGGGAGTGATGTGCATTACTTTAGTTGTATTATTGCTACTTGCAGTAGCGGTAATTATGGATTTTTTCTTTGATAAGATCTATAATGAATGGATTTTCATATCATTTGTGACAGGAATGTCATATGCGACCTGGAACGGCGGCTTTGGGGGAGCTATAAGGGCGCTCATATCTATAACGATTCCGTTTATCATTTTATACCCGCTTTTTATGATAGGAGGAATAGGAGCGGGAGATGTGAAATTGCTTTCGGTAATGGGAAGTTTTTTTACAGTAAAAGAGATTTTTATTTGTGTAGTAATATCATTTCTGATAGGAGCCGTTTTTTCATTAATTAAAATGGTAGCGGAAAGGAACTTTCTGCAGCGTCTAAAGTATCTTTTGTCGTATGTCTGCGACGTTCTCAAATGTAAAGAATGGAAGTTGTATGAAGAAGAAGTACAGGAAAGGAAAGAAAGGAATAAAGCAAAGATACATTTCACATTACCGATCCTGTTGAGTGTAATGCTACTAAAAGGGGGAATCACATTATAATGAATAACAAAATTATGGCAATTTGTGACAAGGAGGAGAAATATCTTTACCGAATTATAGAATGTTTTGAAGCCAGGGAATTTCTTCCTTTTACAATTTATGCCTTTACCGGTGCGGAAGAACTTATAAAATTCAGCGTTACAAAGGAAATAGAGCTCTTACTGATTGCGGAGAATTCTTATGAGAATGAGATAAAGAAACTGCCGATAGCCCAAATTATGATATTAAATGAAAGCGGAAGAGAAGTTGGTGAGGGCATAAAAAATATTAATAAATATCAGTCGGGGCAAGAGATTCTGCGGGATATCATGGATAGCTACGCAGGAGAAGCGGGGTATTTTCTAAGGAAACGGCAGGCCGGAAGCCATATGAAAATCATTGGGAATTATACACCTGTGAGAAGGTGCTTGCAGACTACGTTCGCTCTAACCATGGGACAAATATTAGCTAAGGAGTATAAAGTTTTATATTTGAATTTTGAAAGCTATTCCGGGTTAAGTTATCTGATGAATCGGGATTTTAACGTGGATATCACTGATGTTATATATTTGCTTAATTGCGAAAAAGAAAAATTAACATACCGTTTGGCGGGAATGGTGCAGTCGATAAACGGCATGGACTTTATCCCCCCTGTAGTATCATATAAAGATTTATGTTCGGTAACGGGAGAACAGTGGCTGCATCTATTTCAAGAAATCGAAAGAGCATCTGCCTATGACTATTTAGTCTTGGATCTTTCCGAGCAGATGCATGGTCTCTTCGATATATTGAGGCAATGCTTCAGGGTTTATACAATAACGAGGGAAGACAGTTTTGCAGCGGCCAAAATGAAGCAGTATGAGGCAATGCTGCGTATGACGGATTATCAGGATGTGGCATCCAAAATTAGAAAGTGGAATCTGCCCGTATTTCACAGGCTACCCTGCGGACTGGAACAGCTGACGCATGGGGAACTGGCGGGATACGTCAGAAAAATTGTCGAGGAAGACATCTATGGCAAAACAGGATGAGATAAAAAAGAAATTAAAAACGCTGATTTTTGAGAAAATCGATTTTTCAAGAGAACTACCGGATGAGGAAATCAAAGATATAATTGATAAATTGATAATAGAAGAAAGCAAACGGCAGCGGATTGACCTGGAAGAAAGAAAGAGACTCAGGCAGGAGCTTTTTTATTCCATTAGAAAGCTGGATATTTTACAAGAGCTCGTAGATGACACAAGTGTTACAGAGATTATGATTAACGGACCGAGTGAAATTTTTATTGAAAAAAATGGAAGAGTGAGCCGTTATGAAATGAAGTTTGAGTCTGCTCAGAAACTGGAGGATGTTATTCAGCAAATGGTGGCAGAATGTAACAGAACAGTAAATGAAGCCGCTCCTATCGTAGATGCCAGATTGGGAAACGGTTCGCGTGTAAATATCGTTTTAAGTCCCGTAGCGCTCAACGGCCCGATTATAACCATAAGAAAGTTTCCGGATAATCCTATAATGATGAAAGATTTAATTGCATTTGGAACGCTGACGGAAGAAACAGGAGGATTTTTGGCAAAGCTGGTTCAAGCGAAATACAATATTTTTATTAGCGGAGGAACAGGTTCCGGAAAAACAACATTCTTAAATGCTCTATCCTATTATATTCCGCAGGAAGAAAGAATCATTACTATTGAAGACAATGCGGAACTTCAAATCAGGAATATCCCCAATATAGTAAAGATGGAAACAAGAAATGTAAATGTAGAAGGCTGTAAGGAGATTACAATAAGAGACTTGATTAAAACGAGTCTGCGTATGAGACCCGACAGGATTATTGTCGGAGAAGTAAGGGGCGGAGAAGCAATCGATATGATGCAATGTCTTAATACAGGACATGACGGCTCGATGTCTACAGGACATGCCAACAGTCCCGCGGATATGTTAAGGAGATTAGAGACTATGGTGTTAATGGGAATGGATCTTCCGGTTTCGGCAATCAGGCAGCAGATAGCGTCCGGTATAGACATTATTATCCATTTGGGGCGCCTTAGAGATAAGAGCAGGAAAGTATTGCAGATTGCAGAAATAAGAGGATATGAAAACGGAGAAATCAGTGTGTTGCCGTTGTATTCATTTGAAGAGGAAGGAGAAGATAGAGATGGAAAGATAGTTGGAAAGCTAGTCAAGAAAGGAGAACTGGAATATGTGGAAAAGCTCAAAACAGCAGGAATACGGCTTTAATGAATTTAATAAAAAAGAAAACGTTAAAGAAAAAATAAAAAGTATATCGGAAGGCATCTGCATTGTTCTTGTACTTTCGCTGTTTTTCTACCGTTCATTGTGGGCGTCGATATTTCTATCTCCCCTCCTATTCCTTTATGTAATAGAAAAGAAAAAGACAATTTTATTGAAGAAAAAAAGAGAAATTCAAGTCCAATTTAAGGATGCAATTTTGGCTGTGTCGGCCAATCAGAAGGCCGGATATTCTGTGGAAAATTCATTTAAACAGGCATATAACGATATGGCACTTCTTTATGGTAAGAACAGTTACATATGCAGGGAGCTTCACATTGTCGGACTTGGTCTGGGGAATAATATGATCTTAGAAAAACTTCTGTATGATTTTGCAAGAAGAAGTCAAGTAGAAGATGTGGTGGAATTTGCACAGGTTTTTGCTGCAGCCAAAAGAAGCGGAGGAAATATGACGGAAATTATTGAGAGGAGCGCTACAGTAATACAAGAAAAGGCAGAAACTGAAAAAGAAATTCAAGTACTCCTAGCGGCAAGGCAGATAGAACAAAAGATTATGAATATCGTTCCGTTTGGAATTATTTTATACGTACAACTGACCTCCAAGGGTTTCTTTGATGTGTTGTACCATAATCTGCCGGGAATCATTATAATGACGGCATGCCTAATCGTTTATATTACAGCGGTGCTGATGTCAAGAAGAATTGTTAATATTGAAATTTAAGGGGAAAGGTTGAAAGGGGTATGTTTATAAAATGATATTTTTTTATGGTGCAGTCTTATTTCTATATATTGTCGTGCTTTATGTTTCTTTAAGATACAGAGAAAAAGGTTCTTATAATAAGAGGAACTTTTTCGAGGGAATGGGATTGTGCATATATAAGAAATTTTACGGCAGGAGTCCGTTTTACTCCAAAAAGGCAGAGCGCCATCTGGAGATGCTGCATCCCGGAACACCGGCAGGAGAAAAGAAGAGAAAAAATTATTTCTGTAATAGTTACGTAGATAAATTCTACATTCGCAAGATCAGTCTCGTACTTCTTATAATTTTTATTGGGGAAGTGTTTGCAATACTCCTATGTTTAAACAGCCAAAGCGGAGGAGCGTTGACAGACGGGAAGTATATTCAAAGGAATACATATGGGGAAGGAAGTATTGAGGCAGATTTGCAGGCAGAGATTGAGAGCGGGGAAGGAAAGAACCATCAGGATTTTCTCCTTATAGTTAATGAACGTAAATACGAAAAAGATGAAATCAAAAAGCTGGCGGCAGAAGTGTCGGATATTTTGCCGGATTTAATGCTGAATCAAAATATCTCATTAGAAGAGGTAAGGGATAAGCTTAATCTAGTAAATAAAGTAGAAGGATACCCCTTTCAAATTTCTTGGGAAAGCGATAATTATGAGTTGGTGTATACGGATGGCACCATAAATAATGAACATGTAAAGGAAAACGGAGAAGTGGTTAACCTGACAGCAACGTTCATTTATGATGATTACAGGGAGGAGCACACCTATGCCATCCGTATTTGTTCTCCGGTTTATTCGGCAGAAGAATTGATAAAAAGAAAAGTTTATGAGGAAATAGCAAGGAGAGAAGAGCTATATGGAAAAGAACCTCATATGGAATTGCCTGATATGGTGGAAAGTAGAGCAATCCGATGGACGGAAAAGAAAGAAGACAGTAGCGGTTACTTATTTCTTCTCGCATGTATTGCCGCTATAAGCATTTATTTTCTTCAGGATAGAGACTTGTATAAAAAAGCGGAACAGAGAAATCGTCAGATGCTTCTGGATTATCCGGGCATTATTAGCAAATTGACGCTCTATATGGGGGCGGGAATGACGATACGTAATGCTTTCTGTAAAATTGCCTGTGATTATGAGAATGAAAAAAACCATGAAAAGCGATATGTGTACGAAGAAATGCTCATAACTTGTCATGAATTGAACAATGGGATATCGGAAACTTCAGCATACGAGAATTTCGGAAAGAGATGCCGTCTGCCCCAATATACAAAGCTTAGCAACATTCTGATACAGAATTTAAAGAAGGGCAGTAACAGCATACTAAGCGTCTTAAGACAAGAAGTAGTAACCGCATTTGAAGAGAGAAAAAGCACTGCAAAAAAATTGGGTGAGGAGGCCGGGACGAAATTGCTTTTCCCGATGATGCTCATGCTTTCCATTGTAATGATACTTATCATTGTCCCTGCATACTTTTCCTTTTCTATTTAAGAATCAGATAAAAATCAAAAAACAAAAAAATGAAAGGATGGACTAATCATGAAAAGAAAATTAAAAAACATGAAGAATTTTATTTCGGAAGAAGACGGACTGGGAACGGTGGAAATCATATTGATATTGGTGGGAATCTGTATAGCCGATAAAAGCCGCATTTTATGTGGAAATTTTAGATGTATATGAGAAAAGTATTATGTAATGATAGGTCTAGTTTTTTTAGAAAAGGTAAAAATAATGTTTACAGAATTTGATGAGTTCCTTTTGACATGCGGATATTTTAAGATAAGAAATTGGAATATAGATAGTGCCGAGGTGATAAGTATAGATTCAGGGCACTATTGGATTATAAAGAAATTTGATAAGGAAGGGTACCCGGGGCTGGTATTGTATCATAGCCATGATGGAAGATTATATCATGTACATTTCTGCTATAAGGATCAGGATATAGCTCCAGCGGTATCAGAGATTATGAGTCACGATAGGTATCAGAAGAAGAAATTGAAGCTTAGGAACAGAATTACAAAGGTATCGAATAGAGAGCTCATGATGGCCCTTTAATAGGCGAGGTTTAATGGACAGGTAAGATGCAATAATACAATTAAGGCGGCCTTAGAATGCAAAATTAAACCTGTACTTTGACAACTGAATATCGCCTAAAAAGTCTAGTTTACTGTTGCAATGGCTTCTGTTAAGGTTCATATATCGATTACTGTCTGCTGATAGGAGCAGATATG
>JAAYNW010000094.1 GCA_012520655.1 Clostridiales bacterium
AGTTCTTTTTCGTGCTGTCAAGGGTGGCGATAGCTTACCTCAGACTAAAATATCTGCAATTATCAAGGTTCATCTGAGCCTTTTTTCTTTGCCCAGTTTTTTCATAGGTCATTTGACACTATCTTTTCTTTGTAGCTTCAGTATAACTGCTGGAAAGTAAACAAAAAATTCCAACATTTTAAAAAAAGTGTACAAAATCCTTCTACTTTCTTTTATTTTTCTGCACATCTATGGCAAATTGCTTGGCCGATACTCCCGTATATTCCTTAAATACCTTCGAAAAATATTTCTGATCCGAGTATCCTACACTGCATGCCACTTCGTAAATTTTCATATCCGTAGATAAAATAAGCTCCTTGGCTTTTTCTATCCTTATTTTTTTAGGTAGTTGGAAAATGTCATGCCAGTCTCTTTTGCAAATAAATTGCTGATATATTCGGGTGTCATGCGGAACTTATCGGCAAAGGTATCGAGTCCCAGACGCATGCCGTAACTCTTCTCTATAATGGCAAGCATTTCTTTTACCATCCCCGAATATTCTTCCGCTTCGGGGCTATTGGCTTCTTCCTCTGTGCTTCCTGCCAGCTTAAGGAGCAGCTCTTTGACGCTCGATATTGTCGCCGGTTTTAACAGATATTCTTCTACGCCAAGGTGAATCCCTCTTCTGGCATATTCGAAATCGGCATAACCGCTGAGTATCACAAACGTACATTCTGCGCCCATTTTTTTTGCCTTTTCAATCATTTGAAGACCATCTATCCTGGGCATCTGTATATCGGTAATTACAATATCAGGCTCCATATCCTGTATCATTTTTAGGCCTTCATACCCGTTCTCAGCCTCCCCTATCACCTTACATCCCATATCCACCTTATTAATAAGGCTTCCAAGGCCCTGCCTGATTCGGAATTCATCTTCTACGATGACAATTGTTTTCATTGCCTATCTCCTTCTCTCTTCTGTCTGTTAGGTATGATCATAATAAATTCACTGCCCTCGCTGAGCTTACTGTTAACGCTTATTTCCGCCTCTTCCTGATAATATATCCTAAGTCTGTGAATTACATTGCTGATTCCGATTCTCTTACTGTTAAGGGGGCCTCTGTCTTCAATCTCTTTCTTAATCTCCTCAACGACTTCCTCCTCCATGCCACAGCCATTGTCTCTAATGCGAATCTCAAGTTTTCCATCGGGACGGATAAAAGCCTTAACATAAATCATTCCGCCTTCCTTTACTTCTTCAAAAGCGTGTAAAATCGTATTCTCAATAATAGGCTGCAGAAGCATTTTATATATGGGGAACTCCATCGCCTCATCAGTAATATCATATTCACAATCAAAAGAATCATGAAAGCGGTCTCTTTGGAGAAATATATATTTTTTCAGCCAACTGATCTCCGCTTCCAGCACTACTTCCATATCTATGTTGGAAATACTATACCTTAATAGACTTCCCAGTGTCCCCAGCATATCGCTGATTTCTTCTTCGTCATGCTCGATGGCTCTCCAGTTAATTGAATCCAGTGTATTAAAAAGGAAGTGGGGATTGATTTGGGCTTCAAGCGCTTTTATCTCCGCATGCTTTTGACTGATTGCAGCCGCCTTAACCTCTTCATTTCTCTGCCGGAGCATTTCCACAAGCGAATTTACCCTCTCCGTCATCTTATTGAACTGTCTGACGATTACATATAACTCGTCTTTTTCATCCATATCCACGTTGATCTTCTCTTCGCCTATTCCTCCGTAATCATGAATGCCCTGCGCTATCTTCTGGATAGTGCCTATATATTTCCTGGACGCAAAGAATACGATTAGAAAAAAGAAGCAGGTAACGGTTATCATCAGTGTAAAAACCACGCTGACCAAATGGTAAATATCTCTTCTGTACACCGCGGTATCAATGATATTTACAATTGTCCAGTCTGTGCCTTCTATCTTCCTTCTATTCTCCGATATTCTCTTTATATCGCCGAACTCATCGTTCAGGTAATCGCCATATTTCTTATTTGCATAGGAACTCGGAACCCCTGCAATAACTCTGTCTTCCTCATTCAAAATTACCGTAGTAATTCCGTTTGCCGCTTTTTCGCTGCTTTGGCTCTCGGGACTTTCATCGAACAAAAGCACATCATCATCGAGCGCCATAACCAAAACACCTTTTTGCTCTTTTGTCTTCAGATGCTTTACCGGGTAGCCCATCATTATGACATAGTCTTCTCTTTCTTCCGTATTGCTCAAATTAACGGCAGCATTAAAAGTTAATTTCTGTTCTTTATTAATCTTGTCGTAGATGTTCTCTCTTTGCTCCAAATCCGACCAGATGCTCTCATTCATACTTCCATACCACTTCGAATATGTCACATACCTCCCATTATCCGCTATAAAAGCCGCACATCGGATGCCTTGGTAAGTATAAACACTTCTTCTCAGCAATATTTCCATACGTGCGCCATCTATCAGAAAGGAGTCTTCGTCTCCCGTATTAATGCTGTCGGCCAACTTAATGCACTCGTTATTGATAAGCAGTTCATACAAGACGCCCTTCAGCGAATCCATTCTTTCCTGTACTACGATTTCATGCTGCCTCGCATTCTGCTCCACAAGACTATATGCGCCTTTTAAAATACTATTATAATATATAATGCTCGCCGACAAAGTTATAATAATAATCGGCAGAACTGCTACAAGCAGGTACACGACAATGAATTTCCTCTGTATACTGGATTTCTTTCCGAAAAAAACTTCTAAGTATTCCCTCATGCTCATCACTTCCTTCCGGCATTATTTTCATATAAATTCTATTATATACTATTTTCTAAATACCTGGCACCATTAACTGAACAAAAAAAGAGACTGTTGTTTTACAACGGCCTCTTCAACTTTATCTATATGATGCAATACTAATTCTTATCCATAATTTTACAATATATTACCGCTGCCACCGTACTCAAGAGAGTGGCAATAAGGGCTGGTGCGATCACCGCGGTCGGATTCGTACTTCCGTACTTACTTCTGTACACAAGCATGTTTACAGGAATCAATTGCAGGGAAGAAATATTCAGTATGAGAAAGGTACACATTTCCCTGCTCGCCGTCCGTACTTTTTTATCTCCGATATATTCGGGATTGCCCCGTTCCTTCTCAAGCTGCGCCAATGCCTCCATGGCTTTGAGACCTGCCGGAGTGCAAGCCCAGCCGAGTCCCAACACATTAGCAATAATATTGGTAGATATATATTCTCTTGCCACATGCTCCTTGGGAATCCGTGGAAACATAAAAGTCATAAAGGGTTGAATACCGTCTGTCATTTTACGAATCAATCCCGAAGTCTGAGCTATCTGCATCAAGCCTACCCACAAGGACATAACTCCTATCATTGTAATACATAGCGACACAGCTTCTCCTGCGGAATTTAAAGCTGCATTGCTTACCGCTTCTATGTTTCCTGTAAACGCACCATAAATTACTCCGATAATAATCATGATTGCCCAAATATAGTTTAGCATAAGAACCTCTTCATTTCGTTTGACTAAACTATATTCTGCTTCGGCCCGATATATTCCAAAGCATAAGCTTATAAACGGGAATTCTACCACTCAATTACGGCAGTTCCCCATGTAAGCCCGGCTCCGAAGCCGGACATAACAATTTTATCTCCTGCCTTGAGCATTCCTTTCCGGTTCATCTCATCCAAAAGAATCGGTACGCTTGCTGCAGATATATTTCCACAGTGATCCAGGCTTAAAGGGAACTTTTCTTCACTTACCTTTAAGCGTTTTGCAACGGATTGTATGATGCGGATATTCGCCTGATGAAGCACAAAATACTTGATATCCTCCGTCTTAAGTTCAGACATCTCAAGAACCTTTATAATAGATGCCGGTACTGTGCCCACAGCAAACTTATATACTTCCTGACCATCCATGGATACGTATCCGGGTTCAAGCGGATTCTGTATCAGAGGATTATTATTCACCCGGTCTCTGCAAGCGAGAACCTTTCCTTTAGCCCCATCGGAGCCTTGTTCAAAAGCCAGCAGGCCGCCTTTTTCGTTTCTCGCTTGTGCATAAGCGCGCACTATGGCAGCTCCCGCTCCGTCCCCGAACAGTACACAAGTACTTCTGTCATTCCAGTCCATAATCTTCGAGAGCGTCTCCGCCCCGATTATCAGCGCTGTTTTATAGATGCCCGATTGTAAGTATATGTGCGCCGTGTGCAAAGCAAACATAAAGCCGGAGCAGGCCGCATTCACATCGAAAGCCACTGCGTTTACCGCTCCGAGCTTTGCTTGTATTTCACAGGACGTCGATGGAGTCACATAGTCCCCGGTTATGGTTCCTACAATAATCAAATCTATTTCTTCCGCACTGATGCCTGCGTTCTCAAGAGCTTTTCTCGATGCTTCCGCCGCCATAGAGGCTGTGGTTTCTTCCTTTGCCAGCCGCCTTTCTTTTATTCCCGTACGGCTGGAAATCCATTCATCGGAAGTGTCCATAATCTTTGATAAGTCATCGTTGGTTACCAAATTGGAGGGAAGGCTGCTTCCGGTCCCTATTATTCTTGTAATCATATTGTTTCTCCATCTATTTCAAACTCTTTCATAATGTCTTTGACATACTCCAGTTTCTTGGCTCTATATGCATTTGCTCCGCAAAATAAAAGCGCATCCTTTATATTTCCTTTTACCACATTTATGAGAGCTTCTGTGATGCAATAAGGCGTTTCCGCCGGATTGCAGGTAATAATGCAGTTGTAACACCGTGCAGGAGGTATTCTTCCTTCGCCTGCCTTTTGTGTAAACCTGCTGGATATAGCGCGTGCCGGCATTCCTACCGGGCTTTTAACGATTACAATATCTTCCTTCTCGGCATCTATATATGCCTGTTTGTATTTTGACGAAGCATCGCACTCATAAGTAGTCACAAAACGGGTTGCCATCTGAACGCCGGAAGCGCCCAACGAAAAACAATGCTCGGCATCTTCTCTCGTATATATGCCTCCCGCGACTACAACAGGAATCTCTTTGCACTGTTCTCTTCCACATTCATTTACGTGTTGAATGATCCTGCGGATTTCTTCATCATAGTGCAGACTCTCCATATCGATAAGCTGTTCGGTTTTAAAACCGAGATGGCCCCCGGCAAGAGGGCCTTCAATAACGACCATATCCGGCAGTCTGTCATACTTTTTTATCCAATATTTCAGAATAATCTGCGCCGACTTTAAACTGGAAACAATAGGTGCAATTTTCGTTTTTGCTTTTCCGATAAGTCCCGGTAAGGTCATGGGAAGGCCTGCTCCCGATATAATGATATCTACACCCGCCGCTACCGCAGCCCTTACATATTCCTCGTATTTTTTTGTCGCCACCATAATATTAACACCGATAATTCCGTTGGTTCCCGCAATTTTTCTCGCCTTATTGATTTCTTCTTTTATGGCACGCAGGTTACAGCCTATTGGATCTTTATAAAAATCTTTACTTGCATATCCGATTTGTGCTGTTGAAATCACGCCCACACCGCCGTTCGCCGCTACTGCGCCCGCCAGCCCCGACAAGCTTATTCCTACTCCCATCCCGCCCTGTATAACAGGAATCTTCGCCGTTAAATCGCCGATTTTTAAAGGTTTTAATAAACTATCGCTCATGCTTCTTGACTGCCTATTGCAAAAGTAAGCTCCGCCTGTACTGCCAGGCTCCCTTCCACGTATGCCTTTGCGCTGCCTACTCCTATAGGACCTTTCATTTTAATGATTTCAGTTTCCAGTATAAGTACATCTCCGGGCACAACTTTCTTCTTGAATTTTGCTGAATTAATTGCTCCGAAATACGCGCTCTTTCCTTTAAAATCCGGCTGGCTGAGTATCGCCACCGCACCTGCCTGTGCCAGTGCTTCCACTACTAGTACTCCCGGCATGACAGGCTCTTTCGGGAAATGGCCTGCAAAAAACGGCTCATTGTATGTCACACACTTTTTTCCCTTTGCCCTGATACCCGGCTCCAATTCTTCTATTGTGTCGATGAGCAAAAAGGGATATCTATGAGGAATGATTTCCATTATTTCCTTGGTTGTTAAAGCCGGCATCTTCTTTTCTCCTTTTTCCTGATCAATCAAATTATTATCCGACATATTTCTTAACGATTAAAGTCGCATTGTGTCCACCGAATCCGAGCGAGTTGGAGAGGGCGTAGGTAAATTCTTCTTCTACGGCATCCTTGCAGTAATCCAAATCACATTCTTCATCCGGTATTTGATAACCCACCGTACGGTGAATATATCCTTCCTCCAGTTCCTTTACACAGGTCACGAATTCAAGAGCTCCGGCTGCGCCGAGGAGATGTCCTACCATGGATTTGGTAGAGTTGATCTTAATATTCCTTGCATGATCGCCAAATGCCTTTTTGATTGCTCTCGTTTCAAATAAATCGTTGTGATGCGTACTCGTTCCGTGTGCATTGATATAGCTAATATCTTCCGGCACAATTCCGGCATCCTTTATGGCGAACTCCATAGCCTTTGCCGCGCCTGCCCCATCCTCTGACGGAGAGGTAATATGATAAGCATCCGCCGTACAGCCATATCCTACTACTTCCGCATAAATCTTGGCCCCTCTTTTTTTCGCATGTTCCAGTTCTTCAAGGATTATTGCCGCAGAACCTTCACCCATAACAAACCCGCTTCTTTCTTTATCAAAAGGAATAGAACATCTATCCTTTTCTTCCGAGGAAGTGAGTGCTGTCAATGCGGTAAATCCGGCAACACCTATCGGAGTAATGCTGCTTTCCGTACCGCCGGCTACCATAATATCCGCTTCCCCATGCTGAATGGTTCGAAAAGCTTCGCCGATAGAATTAGTTCCCGTAGCACATGCCGTAACTACATTGATATTTTTCCCCTTTAAGCCAAACTGAATGGATACATTGCCTGCTGCCATGTTACAAATCATGAGAGGAACCATCAACGGATTGATACGCCCCGGACCTTTTTCCAACAACTTGATGTGCTCTCTCTCCATTGCCTGTAAGGAGCCGATTCCCGATCCCATGGATACTCCTATCCGGAATCCATCTTCTTTATCAATATCGATTCCCGCATCTTCAAGGGCTTCCTTCGTTGCGGCTACTGCATATTGACTGAACAGCTCCATTCTCTTTGCGGCCTTGATATCCATATACTCCTTCGCATCAAATCCTTTCACTTCCGCAGCCAGCTTGCATTTATATTCAGAGGCATCAAACTTCGTTATCTTGTCGAATCCTACTTTTCCTTCTCTGACACTCGCCCAGAATTCATCTACGCTCAAGCCTATCGGCGTAATCGCACCCATTCCGGTAACTACTACTCTCTTGCTCATTTCCCTGCTCCTTCCTTATCATATTGCCATACCTCCGTCCACGGAAATAACCTGGCCGGTAATGTAAGCTGCTTTATCGCTGGCGAGAAACGCGACCATTTCCGCAATATCCTTTGGCTGTCCCACACGCTTTAACGGTATCTGAGAGATAATCGCTTCCTTTGTGCTATTGCTCATCGACTGTGTCATGTCCGTATCAATATATCCCGGCGCCACCGCATTTACCGTGATATTTCTGCCGGCAAGCTCTCTTGCCATACTCTTAGTCAGCCCTATGACCCCGGCTTTGGAGGCAGAATAATTTGCCTGACCGGGGTTACCCAACACACCGGATACGGAAGACAAATTTATGATTCTCCCGCTCCTCTGCTTAATAAGTGCACGATACATGTGTTTTATCGTGTTAAAAGTTCCTTTCAAGTTGGTATCGATTACCGCATCGAAATCTTCTTCAGACATTTTAATCATAAGGTTATCTTTTGTAATTCCCGCATTGTTTACAAGGATATCGATATGACCGAATCTTGCCAGCATATCTGTTATCATCTTTCCACAAGCTTCATAATCCGCAACGGAACACTGTACTACAGCCGTTTTTCTTCCCATTGCTTCAATTTCTTTAGCAACCCTTTTTGCCTTATCTTCGGAACCGTTGAAATTGACAATAACATCTGCCCCATATCCGGCAAGAGTAAGTGCGATTTCACGGCCGATTCCGCGGCTGGCTCCGGTTACAAGTGCTACTTTTCCCTCTAACATTCTTGTACTCCTTTATTTTAATATATTGTATCCAGCTTCTCCAGATCTTCTACTCTTTCAATATTAACAGCTTTTACGCCTTTATTGATTTTTCTTATGAATCCGCTGAGTGTCTTACCGGGGCCGATTTCTATGAATGTATCGATACCATCCGCAATCATACGTTCCACGCTCTGTTGCCATCTGACGGGGGAGGATACCTGTCTGATTAAAAGCTGTTTTACCTGTTTTTTATCTGTTACATAATCCGCTGTCACATTGGAAATATATGGGATTGCCATATTTTGAATCTCTACATTCTGAAGTACCTCATCTAACCGTTCTCCTGCTCCCGCCATAAGGGATGAGTGAAACGGCCCGCTGACATTTAACGGAATGCATTTTTTTGCTCCTGCTGTCAATAATGCTTCTGTCGCATCCTCCACCGCTTGTACTTCGCCTGTAATTACAATTTGTCCCGGGCAGTTATAATTGGCTATACTTACAATACCTTCTGTCTCCTCACATATCTTTTCTATCAAATCCGCCGGAAGACCGAGCACCGCAGTCATTGCTCCGCCCGAAGGCACTGCTTCCTGCATATAGATTCCCCGTTTTCTTACTACTCTAAATATGTCCTCCGGACTCATGACGCCCGCTGCAGTAAGTGCACCGTATTCTCCCAGACTCAATCCTGCCGTTACATCCGGCCTATTTCCGTTTTTCTCTATTGCCTTTAAAATAGCAACTTCTGTCGCCAGCATCGCTATCTGCGTATACTCTGTAATATGAATTCTTTGATTTTCTTCAAAACAAAGAGAAGTCACATCTAAATCAGCCGCTTTGCCGGCCAATTCAAACATCTCCCTGCTTACCTCAATCTGCTCATAAAAATCCTTTCCCATCCCTACATACTGCGCTCCCTGACCGGGAAAAATAAATGCTACTTTACTCATAATAAATTTTACCTCTCCAGCTTTTACTTTGACCATCAAAATATTGCTTTAAAAAATAGAGGCCCGCCCATACGGACCTCCTTTCTCACATCTTCAAAAGTCTTTTTGCTTCTAACATAATATCCTGAATAATATCGTCGCAGCTTTTTTCTTCTTTTATCATTCCTGCAATCTGTCCCGCCATAATTGTTCCGTTTATTACGTCGCCATCAATAACGGCTTTTCTAAGAGAACCAAGTGTCAGATGTTCCAGCTCTTCAAAAGAAGCACCCTCTTGTTCCAGCTTCAGATATTCTCTTGTCATTTTATTTCTAAGAGAACGTACCGGGTGTCCTGTACTTCTTCCCGTCACCTCCGAATCTATATCCTTAGCAGCAACAATTTTCTGTTTATAGCTGTTATGTACAATAGATTCCTTCGCGGTTACGAACACAGTACCCATTTGTACAGCCTCCGCACCTAGCATCATAGCTGCAGCAAACCCTCTTCCGTCCGCGATGCCTCCGGCTCCGACTACAGGGATGCTTACGGCATCCACCACTTGGGGAAGCAAAACCATAGTCGTTATCTCACCGATATGTCCTCCGGACTCCGTTCCTTCCGCCACAACTGCATCCGCAC
>JAAYNW010000095.1 GCA_012520655.1 Clostridiales bacterium
TACCAATATCGATAGATTTGAAAAAATGCACCCACCCGGGAGCTTTATTAAAGTTACCCTTTTTTACCACGAAAAAATATTTTTAATTTCCAGCTAATTTAAGCTTGACTTTTCATAGCTGGTCTCTTTCATCAGATTTTATCTGTCGTAATTATTTTCGCTTTTTCTCTTTAACAGTATACAGCTAATATATTTTTTTTAAACCCTATTCTAACTTTCTTAAGTCAAATTTTACTATTTTTTTATAAATCCACATTGCCGCCGCTATCAGAATTGCCATTATTCCTCCCATCAATAAATGGTATGACATAATACGAAGCAGAAAGACCAGCACAATTCCCAATAGCACACTTAAGAACTCAAACAGCATTCCTACCAGAATTGCTGTTCCCTGCTTCACGACAGCCGCCTCGTTATCCCAGTGAAAATCGGGAAATTTCAGATTAACGTCAGTTCCGAGTACTGCCTCAAAAAAACAATACGTAAGCAGAACCGCGAATATCCATACCGATTCCATTCCCCGGTATCCCAATGCCACTATACATAAAGCTGCAGCAATCAGACAACTGGGAACTGCTAAAGTAAGATTGACAAGTATTTTACTGTCAAGTATCACTTTCGTACTGAGCTGCAGAAATTTGGGAATCCACCATTGCTTTCCCTACAGCGATATCGCGCTTCTTGTTATTCCCATCATCCCCATCGCGCCAATGCAAAGGGCAGCATTTTTTTGCAATTTTTTCACCCACACTCCCTATTTCCATTGCCTCCATTACTTTATCCATTCCAGCAAGCAAAAGCGCCATCGCCATAAGAATCATCATCAAATAGCCAACCGCCGTATTCATAACATATATCGACGAAGAAAAATATCTTTTTAGTTCTTTTACATACATGGCTTCTATCGGGCTTTTCTTATGCTGCTTTCCCAGAACATAATTATTCCTTGACGTATGTGTAATAAGTGACGTGCAGATGGAAGCATATTTCCATTACACACCATAAATAATTCCGGCCGGAACAGCTTGCGCAGCTCCGATCAGGCACAGCCCGAATGCCCCTCCCCCATATAAAAAGCAAGTAACAGCCCAAGAAAAATATAGAGCTTCCTTCTGCGCAAGGCTCACGCATATGCGGCTTTTTTACCGCCTTTGAATATCTTTGTCAGTTTTTTTATTCGCAGCATCATGTTCCTCCCTTTTTCAAGCTTCTACTCTTTTTCGTCCTCTTCACAGGGTGAAGAAATAAAAGTAAATCTTCTGACACGACGTCCTTCTTCCGGTTTGCTGCAGATGTAAGGATTTATCACTTCTCCTATTTTCTCCATAACCATCAGGAATTCTTTATCTGTTAATAGAAGAGTAGATGTGGAAAGCGACAATAAGTCTTTTACCGGGTCAGCTTCCTTCTTTGCAAAATACTTCCCAAAAGATGTCATCAAGGACATAAGCGACGATTGTATCAATTGCTCCACACTGTTTTTGCTGAATTCACAAGGCGGATTCCCCTTAAGCGCATATGTCCTCTCGAGAGTTCCCCTTATCTTCTTCTCTTCTACTACCGTTATACAACCGGATTCATACAGCATCTTAATGTGACGGTATAAGCTGGCAGGCGGAATATCATTTAACTCCTCTTTAATCTTCGCCGGAGTCCCTTCTCCATGAATAAGCAGATATTGAATAATTCTCAACCTTACCGGATTCATAACTATTTTTGATATATCCTGATCCATTTCTTTAACCGCCCTCCTTTACAAAAAATGTATTTATCCAATATAGTAATAATAGTTTTATATCATATTTATTACCATATTTAATATTATTATCAATAATGAGAATATTTCTATGTCAACATCTTACTTTGCATTCCTCCATTTGTCAATATGGATTTTTATAATTACCATTGAACCTTATATTCCATTACTTTATATATTCTATCACTCCGCATAGTTCCTTGCCGGCCTTTAAATACCTGCCCTTTCCATTTCCTCCCTTATTTTTCCTATGCGCATGTCCATATTTCCGCCTTTTCTTTTTCCAAGGTTTAACTGGGATACCAGTTCTCCGTCCTTCATAAATACTACTCGTTCCGCTCCTGCTGCCACCTTTGCATCATGAGTTACCAGCATGATTGCGGTGCCTTCTTCATTAATATCCGTAAAAATATCCATGATTTCTTCGGCCGCCTTGGAGTTAAGGGCTCCCGTAGGCTCATCCCCGAACAATATCTTCGGCCGGTTCATCAATGCGCGGCAGATGCCCGCCCTTTGTAATTGCCCACCGGAGACCCTATGAATGCTGCGGTCTTTCAGTTCCCCGATTCCTACCTTCTCCATTAATCCCTCCGCCCGCACAATAATTTCTTTGGCGCTTTTTTTATTCTCCCTTATGGATGTTAATATGATATTGTCCAGCAGATTCAAGTTTTTTAGCAGGCTGGGCTGCTGAAAGATAAATCCCATTTCCTGTCTTCTCTTTTTAGAAAGTTCTCTCTCCGCATTCCGATAAGCTTCGGTTTAAGAACAGGACTCTTCCGCTATCCACCGTATCCATACCGCTTACACAAAATAAAAGCGTAGTCTTCCCCGAACCGGAAGGCCCCATTACCGCCACGAACTCTCCCTCTTCCATGGAGAAATCCACATGATTTAGAACCGGCTTATCTTCCTTAATATCTTTAAAGCTCTTACTTATTCCTCTTGCATCTATAATTTTCATTCCTATCACTATACTCCTTTCGGCTCACCGCCCGTAGCAATTACTTTGTCCCTCAGAAAATCTTCTTACTCTTTTACCGCATCCGCTATTTTTATCTTGCCGGCTGCATCCGTTACCGCCGCGACCGTAAGCAGGACAGACAGCATCAGCATCGCCGGAATCAGTATATAGGATACTCCTTTATCAATAAAAAAGGTAAATCCTGAAACTCCCAGTCTTAACAGCACCATACCCGCCATGCTTTTTCCAATGGTGTTAGCCATGACCGTCCCTGCTGCCATTCCTGTAAGGAGAGTAAGGCCGAAGCTAACTCCATATTGAACCTGAATATCTCCTTTACTGAATCCCATGCTTCTCAGTACGGCAATAGAAAAGCTGTCCTTGACAATTAGAAGCTTTAAAAATAAAGACACCGTCAAAACCGCAATAAAAAGTGCAAGCATAAGGGCAATTACCGATGCTTTATTCATGCCGGTTATAGTGCTACCCAGCGTTTTATCTACGAATACCTCTATCTGTGTTACCTTTACTTCCGGTATCTTTTCTTGATATTCCGCTGTTTTTCTTTCTATATCCGTTCCTTTGTTGAAATCTACATTTACTACATACCACATCGCCGGAACAAACGGATCAATCCAAGCCGCCTTCGCCGTCTTTCCCCCATTGGTTATATCCGAATAAATGCCACTGACTGTAAGCTTCCGCCCTTCGGTTATATTCCCGTCCAAGAACAGCGTATCTCCTACTTCTTTTTCGAGTTCCTGTGCATTCATGACCGACAGCGCAATTTCATCTTCTTTTTCCGGCGCTTTTCCGTTTATATATTCGATAGGAAAGATTTTATGGTCGCCGGTTTCCGCTTTGATGTTATCCAAAGTTCCCTCCTTCCCATATATGGCGTAGGTTCCTGTCTTCATAATCACATACCTTTTCACCTCATTGTCTTCTCTCAAGACTTTTTCTATTCTCTCGATTTTATCTTCTATATTTTCCGACTGCTGTACATCAATGCGCATATCGCATTTACCTACTCCCATATATCTCATAAATCCGGGATTTTTTATGGTACTGTACAAATTTGCCGGCACTATGGCTATAAAAGTAGCAAACACGAAAATAAAAAATAGGGAAGCAAAGGTTTTCTTTCTTACCGCGATATTCTGTATTCCCAAGAAAGTATTGCTTCCGTAAAACGGATTTTTTGCAAGCGACAGCCCTTTTGCTCCGCTCTTCGGCTCTTCCACACCTGCTAATGCCTTTGCCGGAGATACTTTTTTCATTCGGAACAGAACTTTCCTTACAAAGGCAGCTATAAACAGAAAAATTATCATAGCCGACACGAAGCCTGTTAAAGCAGTCTCTTCATTCCGCTTATTTACACCTGTACTGACCGAAATCGGTTCCATAAACACATCACGTAACGATAACGACAGCAGGAGGCCTGCCGCACATCCCCAAAAAGCAAGCAGAAGATATTTCCCGTAATACAGCTTCTTCATATCCCCGGTCTCAAGCCCTATGGCCTTCATAATTCCGATTTCCCGATTGTCCTCTTCCAATTGTGTCAAGACCGTAAAACGAATGCACATGAAAATGATCCCTATCAGAAAAGCACCTGACAGAAGGATTACAGCAATCATAAGTCCATCGGAAATAGCATTCAACAGCTTTATCTGGGACCACGTAATCGCCGGACCGTTAGCCTCCAGCCCTGCATTTGTATAAAGCCTTTCAAAGCTTCTTATCTCCTGTAGATTCTTTAACCGGAATTCAATCAGATATTCCTTATTTCCATAAACAGACAGCTCCTTATAATCCTCATCACTCACCACAAATCGCTTGGATGAAGCCAAAGAAGAGTTCATCTGTGAATCGCGGAGAAATCCTGCCACTTTAAAAGGAATTCCGTAAACCGACATCCTATCCCCTATCTTTATGCCTCTTTCCTCTTTATAACAAACAGGTACATATATATCCCCCTTTTTCACACGGATTATTTCCGAAGTCATATTCAGTAAAAAATCAAACCTTCCGTTCTGAACACAAAACCCATTGTCCTGCACGCTATCCGCAAAGGAGATACCTTCACATACTATCTGAGCATTATCTGCATTAATAAAGCCCGCTATCTGATAATCCTGTACCAGAGGGCATCTCGCCGCAAAGCTCTCCATTCGCTCAAAGTCCACATCTCCCATATGCATCTGTAAGAAGTGAGGAGTCTTAGCCTGTTCCATCAGAGAATCCAAGCCTTGCATGAGTTGGACCGCCATCATTCCTCCCGAGGATACAAGCAGCGCCGCTATTACCGTAAACAAGATAAGAATCGCCGATACTCCTTTATTTCTCTTTAAATCATTCTTTATAATTCTGCCGAACATACATCTCCCTCTAATCTCTAAATTCTTTTTATGCTAAAGTCTGCCCTGTCAACCGAAATACGTATTTCCTTTCTCCGAGTTTTCTGCCAAAAACTCCATAAAGCCTCCCTTTTTAAATCCGAGCAAGGTTTCTCCGATAGACACAAGTGCCACCACCTTCTGCATCCTCTCCTCCTGCGTCAATTCCACAAAGTCCCCGTCAAGCATCGTAACCCCGTATACAAGAAGCATTTCTACGCTTTCCTTAGGAAAATCCGTTTTAAAGATACCTTTTTTAATTCCCTCGTTTACAATATCCGTTAAAAGAGGCGTAAGGCCCGTTATGACTCCCGCCGTCATCTTCTGATGAAGAAGAACATTCTGAGGAGTATGTATCTGCTCCATAATCGCTGGATTCACTTCCCCTGCAATCTGCATCGCTTTGATTATTCCATAAAATCTCATCTCGCAGCTTAGGCCTTTTTCCTCTGCGATCTTTATGGCTCTGTTCAAGAGAAGCTTATTATATCGCTCAACAATTCCGTTCAAAAGCTCTTCTTTTGACCGAAAATAATAATAAAAGGTGCCTTTGGCAATACCTATTTTATCTATTATTTGCTGTACGCTCGTCTTATCGTAACCATTCGACACAAACAGCTCCTCTGCCGCATCAAGTATTTCATTTCTTCTTTCATCCGCTTCCTTTACCACTCTCATAACTATCATCTCCTTTTATCGACCGACGGTCGGTCTATATCGTACTTATACTTTATTTTCCTTATATTGTCAATAGAAAATATTGGAAGTGTTATTTTTTAAGTCAGCAAACGGCGATATGCATCCCTGCAAAGGTATACATATCGCCGTTTTGATATCATTTATTTATAATTTGTATTGTATCTATAATCTGCTTAGCAACTTCTTCTTTGCTCATAATTGGCAGCTCTATAACTCTGTCCGCCGTAATCAGCGTAACAATGTTCGTATCCACTCCGAACCCTGCACCAATCTGTCTTAGATTGTTTGCCACTATCATATTAGCATGTTTGTTCTGCAATTTGGCCCTGGAATTTTCCAGCAGGTTTTCCGTTTCCATGGAGAAACCGCATATAAATTGATTTTCTCTTCGATTATTCCCGAGAAATTGCAGGATATCTTCTGTTCTCTCAAGCGGAATCGTCATCTCATGATCCTTTTTTTTGACCTTTTGCTCCGATGTAAATGCGGGACGGTAGTCCGCAACCGCAGCGGATTTGATGATAATATCCTGTTCCTCGTAGCAGGCCTTCACTGCCTCAAACATCTCACCGGCAGTTTCTATTTCTATCACTTTTACAAACAGAGGCTTCATCGTCTCAGTTTTGCCCGTAATCAAGGTGACCTCCGCTCCTCTTTGCATGCAGTGCTTCGCTATGGCATACCCCATTTTCCCGGTGGAATAGTTCGATATAAAACGCACCGGATCAATTTTTTCCCGGGTGGGTCCTGCTGTTACAAGAACCTTTTTACCTGCCAGATCCTTTTCAAACGCTATTTCGCGCAAGATATATTCCAATAATACCTGTTCCGAAGGCATCTTTCCCACACCGGTATCCCCACAGGCAAGATAACCGTTATCCGGTTCTATCACTTCCATACCATAATGCTTTAACAAATTGATATTATCCTGAACGATGGGATTCTCGTACATATGAGAATTCATAGCCGGAGCCACAATTTTTTTACAAGAGCAAGCCATAACTGTAGTTGTCAGCATATCATCGGCAATTCCATGGGCAAGCTTCCCGATGACGTTGGCGGAAGCCGGTGCTATCAGCACGATATCCGTACTTTTTGCAAGAGAAACATGTTCTACATTATATTGAAAATTCCGGTCGAAAGTATCGATAAGGCACTTGTTCCCGGTTAAAGTCTCAAAAGTAATGGGATGGATAAAGTTGGTTGCATTTTGCGTCATCAACACAGTGATATTCGCGTTCAGTTTCTTCAGCATACTTGCCAAATTGGCAATTTTATATGCCGCAATACTTCCGCTTACCGCCAGAACAACATTCTTTCCTTTTAACATGCTACTCCCTTCCTATACTTCTTTATCACAATTTTGTCTTATCAAATTTTCATTGAGATATTGCACTTCTCTCGGATATTTTGATTCCTGTGACATAACTTTAAGAAGAACGAGGCTGATGGCAGTACCTGTAATCATGGCCGCCACCGCCTCCGGTATGCCGTTAGCCGCAATAATACCCAGAATCACATTATATACGCTCTCTATGGCTATTTCCTTTACTGTCGCAAATTCTTCCCTGAAGCATAGATAAATCAAGTTCATCACAAGAAGTGTATTGGTCAAAGAACCGGCAAGACATGCAAGCGGCAAAGCCAACATTCTTCTTCCTTTTTTATTTTTTATAAGCTGTTCAATTCCTTTAAATACAAAATAAGGTACGATTCCCACCAGAATTCTGGGCACAAGTGCTATCACTATGCTCCAGCCATTCCCCCCAATATCTCCTACCGAATAGAACGGCGAGAAAGCAAAAGAAAGCAAACTCGGTTCAAGGGTATTTTTCAGCAGACTTGTCATTCCAAACACCGTTCCCAGCACAGCGCCACTTTTCGGTCCTAGAACTATGGATCCGATAATGACCGGCACATGGAGTATCGTTGCTTTGATGACAATAAGGTTAATATAACCTACATTGGGCACAAAAGTCATGACGGCAATCATTGCAATGAACATTGCTGTCATTGTCATGTTGAAAGTTGTTTGATTTTTCATTCCTATTTCCTCCTGTTATCATTCTCTTTTCTAGAGATACAATACATTTTGTAAAATAGCATAATCAAACATAAATGTAAATAAAAAAATCACCTTTTTCCTGTCAGATAATATATAGCAACCTGTGTCCTATGCTTCAGGTTCCCTTTTTCCAGAATCGTAGTTATATTGTTGATTCCTCTCTTTCTCTGCTTCTTACCGGCTTGTTTCCCAGCTCCTATTCTTCTTAATATATATTGGCAAATCAAAAAAATGCCCTGAAGTGAAAGAAGTCACTTTATTAAGGGTGACTTTTGTCACCTTGATAAGAGTTTTGGGTGCAAAAAAAGATTAGGACTTTCAGCGTCCTAATCTAAAAAGTTTCTTTATTTATTTTATATTTTACGTGCAGGAGGGACAGTTCATATTGCACGCGGTAGGCGTTGCCGCACAGCCGCCAAGAGCGCTTTCCCTCAACTCAAACGGTAGGCTTCTTCCTACATGGTACATTGCCTGCACCATCTCGTCGAAGGGAATTAACTGTGTTATTCCCGCCAAAGCCTGCTCTGCGTTAATCAGAGCATTGGCAGCACCTATTGCATTCCTGTTCTGGCATGGATTTTCAACCAGGCCTCTGACCGGATCACAAACCAAACCTAATAAATTAGATATGGCCCCCGTTGCTGCACTCAAGGCCTGGTCCGGTGTACCGCCCATCATTTCTACCGCTGCTGCTGCCGCCATTGCCGCCGCGGAACCGACTTCCGCCTGGCATCCTGCCTGCGCGCCGGATACGGAAGCATTCCTCATGAGCAAATATCCTACCGCTCCCGCCGTATAAAGACCTTCTAATATCTGGTCATCGGAAAGCCCATATTCCTCCTGAAGCGACAGAAGAACGCCCGGAAGGACACCGGAGGAACCTGCTGTAGGTGCAGCTACGATGACTCCCATGGAGGCATTCACTTCCAACACTGCCATTGCATAAGCCATCGCCTTCGATATCGCTCCGCCGCAGAGAGACTTACCTTCCACTCTCAAATTCTCCAGCTTTTTCGCTTCTCCTCCTATGAGCCCTCCTATGGATGATACCTCGTTCTTTATCGGGTCATATGCAGCGTTTCTCATAATATTTAAAGCCTTTTTCATTTTACTGTTGACTTCCTTTTCGGAAGTCTCCTGCAGTTCTATTTCTCTCAGCTTCATAACCTGCGAAATAGGCAGTTGTTCCTGAACGCATAATTCCAACAATTCCTTACCGCTTCGAAAATCCATTTATTCTTCCTCTTATACTAATATTTTCACTTTTTTTCAGACCTGCACCAGCATCACATCGGATACATAAGGATTTGCTTTTATACATTCCAGTGCTTCCTCGGGTATCTTCTCATCCGATTCTACCACCGTATAGGCATCGGCTCCCTTTTCTTCCCGGAACAGACGCATAAATGCAATATTTACGTTATGGTCACTCAAGCTCTTCGTAATATGAGCCGCCACTCCCTGCCTATCAGTCTGGCTTACAATGAGCGTACTGTATTCTCCTGTAAATTCCACCTCTATCTTATTGAGCCGCACAATCTTTACTTTTCCCCCGCCAAGGGATACTCCTCTTACAAACAGCCGCTTTCCATCTGTTCCTGTTATATGAATATCCGCCGTATTCGGATGCACGTCATTCTCCTCGGAAACGGAAAAGGAGTATTTCAGCCCTGTTCTCTTAGCCAGTGCAAAAGAATCCCTGATTCGAAGGTCATCGGTCTCATATCCCATAATCCCTCCGAGAAGCGCTCTGTCGGTTCCATGTCCCTTATATGTCTTTGCAAAAGAGCCATACAGCGTAAAATCCACTTTTTCTATAGCTCCCTGAAACATTTTCTGTGCCAAAAGTGCCATAGATACCGCACCTGCCGTATGGGAGCTGGAGGGTCCTACCATATTCGGCCCTATTACTTCAAATAAGCTGATTCCTGTCATTGATTTACCTCTCCATTTCACTGTTTTTAATGGTTTCTGGAAATCTTTCCTCATATTTTTTATTCCTATCAAGCACTTCATTGTCCCGGTTATGGTCGATAAAGAATTCTTTTCATCCTATTCTATCATATCCAAATAAGCTTGACTATTTCATTTTATGCTTGCCAAAAGAACTATTTTTAATAAAAAAAATACCCGTTGCCGGATATAAAATATATCCGACAACAAGTATTTTTCAATAGAGCATCTCAAAAATATCCTAATTTCTTATTAAATAATCAAATGCACTTAATGCTGCATTAGCACCGGAACCCATAGATATAATTATCTGCTTATATGGACTGTTGGTACAATCTCCCGCAGCAAAAACTCCCGGAATACTAGTAGCATTGTGACTATCTACTATGATTTCACCGATACGATTGCGCTCCACACTATCTCCGAGCCACTCTGTATTAGGTACAAGCCCAATCTGCACGAATACACCCTGCAGTTCAAGATGGTGTTCTTCTTGTGAGGCCCGGTCTATATAAGTGATTCCGTTTACCTTATCGGTTCCCGTAATTTCTTTCGTCTGAACATTTTTATAGACGGTCACATTAGGCAAAGAATATAAGCGCTCTTGAAGTACCGCATCCGCTTTTAATTCCGGCATAAACTCAAGAACTGTTACATGATCTACGATACCTGCCAAATCAATGGCTGCCTCGATTCCGGAGTTCCCGCCTCCAATGACGGCAACATGCTTTCCTTTGAAAAGCGGCCCGTCACAGTGAGGGCAATAAGCAACTCCCTTATTTTTGTATTCAGCTTCACCCGGTACGCCGACATTGCGCCACCGTGCACCCGTGGACAGAATTACAGTTTTGCTTTTCAAGGTTGCCCCGTTTTCCAGTTCAATTTCTATATATTCTTTCTTTTTTAAGCTCTTTGCATGCTGCAATGTCATAACATCTACATTATAATCTCTTACGTGAGCTTCCAGATTGTCAGAAAGCTTCGGTCCTTCGATATGCTTTACGCTTATAAAGTTCTCTATACCTAAGGTATCTCTTACCTGACCTCCGAATCTCTCTGCCACGATTCCGGTTCGTATCCCTTTTCTCGCCGCGTAGATGGCCGCACTGGATCCCGCCGGACCGCCGCCTATCACTAACACTTCATATGGCTCTCTGTCAGTGAAAGCAGATATATCAACTGTGCTACCCAGCCTGGCAAGTATTTCTTCTATCGCCATTCTTCCGGTACTAAAAGGCTCTCCGTTTAAATAAACAGAGGGAACCGCCATAATATTCTTGCTTTCTACCTCATCTTTAAACACTCCGCCATCAATCATTGTATGTGTAATGCCCGGATTAAGCACGCTCATTATATTAAGCGCCTGAACGACCTCAGGACAGTTATGGCAACTTAAACTAATATAAGACTCAAAATGATACTCGACCTCAATTCCTTTAATCTGTTCAATTATCTTATCTTCTACCTTAGGGGCTCTCCCGCTTACCTGTAAAAGCGCCAATACCAAAGATGTGAACTCATGACCTAAGGGAATACCTGCAAAGGTTATTCCGGTTTCTTCACCAATACGATTGATACTAAAGCTAGGCGTTCTGGGCAAGTCAGACCGCTCTATCTTTATTAGGGATGACATGGCGGCTAATTCATTTACCAAATCCGCCATGTCATCGGAGGCCTGATCCGTTCCGTAGCTTACCTTAATCAGAACCTCATTCTCCATAAGCTTAAGATACTCCGCCAATTGTTCTCTTATATCCGCATCCAGTATCATATTAATACCACACCTTTCTCATAGCCTGTAAAATCTGGACCGAAGGCACAAAATTGAGTATGAAAAATTGATTTTTCACACTACTTCTTCTTAAATTTTGCCTACAAGATCCAGACTTGGTTTCAATGTAGCAGAGCCTTCCTTCCATTTTGCGGGGCAGACTTCTCCCGGATTATTTCTGACGTATTGAGCGGCTTTTATTTTGTCAATAAGTATACCCGCATCACGGCCGATATTTCCTGCATTAATTTCCAGCGATTGGATAACTCCGTCCGGATCAATAATAAAGGTACCGCGGTCCGCAAGTCCATCCTCCTCTATCAAAACATCAAAATTACGCGATAAAGTATGAGAAGGATCTCCAATCATAACATAAGTTATCTTTTTAATGGCTTCTGAACTGTCATGCCATGCCTTATGCGTGTAATGCGTATCTGTGGAAACAGAATATACCTCTGCTCCTAATTTCTTCAATTCCTCGTAATTATTCTGTAAATCTTCGAGTTCTGTCGGACAAACAAATGTGAAGTCTGCCGGATAGAAGCAAACGATGCTCCATTTCCCTTTAAAGTTTTCCTCTGTAACTTCAATAAATTTTCCATTCTGATAAGCCTGCGCTTTGAAAGGCTGTACTTCTTTTCCAATTAATGACATAATCATGACCTCCTATAAAATATATATTTTCATTTTAAATAATTCTTCAATAACAGTAATCGTTACTGTTATTATAAATATAGATTATTCTCCATAAATTGTCAAGTATTATTTTTCCACGGACGACGCTTTTCTATCCATCCATGATTTACCCACCAGTCCCTGTCGGTAGGATTCCATGCAGAGGCAGGGGCAGACTGCATTTTTCTGAAAATACTGAACATAACCTTTTCCCGTAAGCCGGTACGCGGCCGTGCAGCTCTGCGCTTTACCGCCCTTGCTATCTTTTCTGCTTTATATTCTATCTTCCTTTTTCTTTTGGGATTAATCTCTTCTCCCGGTGCCGTATAGCACGCAAATCCTAAAGTGTATACTTTGGGAACACACATCCATTTAAGCTGTCTTGCCATCGACTTTACCACGCCTCTCGGCGGAGCTCCGGCAGAAGACGATACTACGATACCTGTCTTGGTAAACATAGAGCCGTGCGGCCTATGACTTATCCAACGATAGGCCAGATGATCCATCAGATTCTTCATAGGACCACTCATTTCCATCACATAATTAGGGCTGTCTAAGAGAATAATATCTGCCCATTCTATCGCAGAAGCTATGGGCTGTACTTTATCTGCCGAAGGGCAGAAAGCTTCTCCCTTCATAAAGCATTTATAGCAGCCGCAACAGAAATTCGGTCCATCCTTTGGCAGGAAAAACTCTTGTATTTCATCTTGCTTTGCAACCAAAGATTTTAAAACCATTTGTGTTATTTTATAGGTTACGCCCTTATGAGCCTGACCGTGAATTATTGTAATCTTCATGTCTCAACTCACCTTCTTTTCGTACAGACGGCTAAACTGTCTGATATGCTGTTCTATCATTTGCATTGCCTCCGGCTCCCTCTCCGGGTGGCATTCGCACAAAATTAATAGTAAAAACATAGGGGCGAAAAAGTGAAGTGCCATCACGTTCGGATTCTCCGGAATGAAAGCTCCGGCTTGCATCAGTAAAGCAAAAAGCTCCCCCTGATAAGAAAGGGGTTCATCAACATATTGCTTGGCATAAAGAGCGCCCAGCTTCTTATCGCGGTATTGCTCCACGGTCAGCACTCTACGGAACAGACTTGTATACTCATCATGCAAAAAAAAGCTAAATAACTGCTTTCCCATATCAATCAGCTGTTCCTCCCCCATATTTGAAAATAATTCCATATCCGCGCCGGGAGTTATTCCATTCATCCGCATGGAACCGACCTGCTTTTCATAACGTGATGACATCTCTGTAAGAATTGCGGTAAAAATATTCTGTTTGCTTTTATAATGCTTATATAACGATGGGGCTTTAATGCCTACCGCCTCCGCTATTTGTGCTACGCTGACAGCTTCATATCCTTTTTCGGCAAATAATTTAAGCGCCTCTGTAATAATTCTATCCTTGGTAGATTGTCGTTCCAAACCTTTTCCTCCTTATGCTAATAATCGTTAGCTTGATTTTAAGCTAACGGTTATTAGCTGTCAAGGTGTATTTCGGCAAATCCTAGCAATAATATTGTATAATTACAAACTTTCTGTATAAAACATTATAAAATACACATACTCTCATTAATAAATATTATGTTAGGAAAAGGAGATATTTATATGCCTCAGAAAGATAATAACAAAAACTCTGTGAAGGACAGAGCGAACAAGAATTCATATGATGATCATAATATTCCTGAAGAAGATTTGCCAATGGAGATTATACCGGACGATGTTCCGCGAACAGACGGCCCCGGCGGAGAATAATCGAATATCATAAGCAAAACCTCCGAACCGATAATCTATTCACATCGGTTCAGAGGTCTACATAATATACAATATCTTATTTAATTTCTACTCTTACAGTATTTGTTATTTAGAAATCCACTTCTTCGCCATAATAAATACATGTAAAGAGCTTTTCCATTGTTACCGGATCGATTGCTCTCGGATTGGAACCTGTACATGCATCGCCGACTGCATTTTCCGCAATTGTTGCGATTTTCTCTTTGAATTCCTCTTCTATGATACCGAATTCTTTCAACGTATTCGGAATCTGCATACGATTATTCATCTCTACAATTCTTGCGCATAAGCCCTTTATCGCTTCTTCCACTGTTCCTTTTATTCCGATAGAAGCTGCAATTTCAGCATATCTTTTTGCTGCTTCTTCATTTTTTGAATTGTATTTAATAACATACGGAAGATACATCGCATTAGCGAGGCCGTGTGTAATATGTCCGGTGGAGAAGGCCGCTCCCGTCTTATGAGCCATAGAATGTACAATGCCTAAAAGTGCATTGGAGAATGCCATTCCTGCAAGGCACTGTCCGTAATGCATAAGTTCCTTGGAATCCTTGTCTCCGCCATAGCTCTTTAGCAAGTCGTCGTTCACAATCTGGATTGCCTTTAAAGCGAGCGGATCCGTAAAAGGCGTATGAAGCGTAGAAACATACGCTTCAATAGCATGTGTAAGCGCATCCATTCCTGTATAGGCTACTAAGCTTTGAGGCATTGTCTCTGCAAGAACAGGATCAACGATAGCTATATCAGGAGTAATATTAAAGTCCGCAAGCGGATACTTAATTCCCTTTGCATAGTCTGTGATAACGGAAAATGCTGTTACTTCCGTAGCTGTTCCCGATGTGGAAGGAATCGCCACGAATTTCGCTTTCGTTCTCAAAGTCGGAAAGCTAAAAGGAGTAATAAGCTCTTCAAAAGTCGTTTCGGGATATTCATAAAATGCCCACATAGCTTTTGCAGCGTCAATCGGGGAACCTCCGCCAATGGAGACGATCCAGTCCGGCTCAAAATCTCTCATTGCCGCCGCACCTTTCATTACCGTCTCAACAGAAGGATCCGGCTCCACGCCTTCAAACAGAAAAGTATCCATACCTGCTTCTTTTAGATAACCGATAGCTTTATCTAAAAAACCAAAGCGCTTCATGGAGCTTCCGCCTACAACTACAATAGCCCGTTTTCCCTTTAAGGTCTTCAAAACCTCTAATGAATCTCTCCCATAATAGATGTCTCTTGGTAAAGTAAATCTGTTCATTTGCTATTCCTCCTTAATAGAATATGATAAGTACTTGTTATTATCGGTTAACTTAAGTATATCAAAATGATAAAAAATGACAAGCCCATTCACTCCACAGAACAAAAGAATTTTTAAATAAAATATGCCTCCTGCATACGGTCAAAATCGGCAGGAGGCATAAAAATTCAATTATTCTCCGTAAGAGCTTTTTCTGCCTGTAATTTGCCTTCCTTCAACAGTTCTGCCTGACAGTAAGCCTCCTTAGCCTGTTCCTCTTCCAGTAACATTTCATGGCAGCGTGCTATATATTGGAAAGCGGAAAAACTGCCTACACCGGCAAGAATCAGATATTCGGGGTTTGACTCGCCGAGGACGACGCAATGCCGGAAAGTATTCTTGGCCTGTTCATACTCCCCGATGGAGAATTCCGCCAGTCCTTTGTAATAATGAAGATCAACGTAGTCAGGATAAAGCTCAATAGCTTTCTCAATGCTTTTAAGTACGATTTCGAACTTTTCCATAGCGGTCAAGACATCATATTTCAGCTTATACACAAGGGACGGTGGCAAAATCTCTTTTTGGAGAAACAATAGTATTGCTATATTGACATATCCGTAAGAGTACTCATATTCCTGAGCATGATAGTATTCTACCGCAAGGTGATAATGAATCCACGCATCATCCGGTCTCTCATTTTTCTCTTTTAAGAGCAGTTCCATATTTCTTGTATTTTTATGATTCATTTCGTCATCCATATAGCCGTAATGTAATATTCTTATAAAATTATTTTGCGTCATATGCGGAATCATTTCCGCTATATTATCTGCGGTAAGCTTCTCATGAATTTTTCCCGAAAAATAAATTCCAACTCCATTTCGAAACAGGCGGTATGCGCTGCTGATATAGGATCGGCTGTTCGAGGCGGGAAGAGAACCATAAAAATGCAGCATCTGGACGGGCATGAAGTCCTCTTTCTTATTCTGAAGACAGTCTTTCAACGCCTGCGCATCTTGAATCTGAAGTTCTTCATCGGCATCCAGCCATAGAATCCAATCTCCGGTCGCTTTTTCAATACTGAAATTACGTGCCGCCGCAAAATCATCCTTCCATTCAAAATCAAAAAGCCGTACTTCGTATTTTTTGCAAATATCCTTCGTCCTATCTTCAGAACCCGTATCTATAACTATTATTTCATCCACCAATCCTGCCGCACTTTTAAGACATCTTTCGATGTTTTTTTCCTCATTTCGTACAATCATACATAAGCTTATGGTAGACATCCTTTATTTCCTTCTTCCATGTACTCTGTTAACCATTTTATGCAGCAATAGGAACTTTTGTGATTTTTCCTGCCGCTATTAGGATTCCTTGTCACAAATTGACGAATAAATGCATAGACTATAACATGTAAGAGCTACAATGCACCGTACGAGAGGAAAAAGCTATATGATAACTATAAGCCTTTGCATGATCGTAAAAAATGAAGAAAATGTATTGGAAAGATGTCTCAACTCTGCAAAAGACCTTGTCGATGAAATCATTATTGCCGATACAGGTTCCACTGACCGTACAAAAGAAATTTCCGGCCGTTTTACGGAGAAAGTCTATGACTTCCCGTGGATTGATGATTTTTCTGCCGCACGTAATTTTGCGTATGACAAGGCAACGAAGGAATATATCCTCTGGCTGGATGCCGATGACATCATACTCCCCGAGGATGCTGTAAAGTTCAAGCACCTAAAAGAGACTCTATCTCACGATATCGACGTCGTAATGATGTTATATAATATAGGTTTCGATAGCCAGGGAAATGTTACTTTCTCATATTACAGAGAAAGGCTTTCCAAGAATCTCCCTCAATTCAGATGGCGGGACCCTGTTCACGAATACTTGCAGATTAGCGGGAATATTATCAACTCCGACATCTGCGTTACACATTCCAAACAAAACAAAGCACCAAGTTCCAGAAACCTTCAAATATACGAAAACCTTCTGGCTAAGGGAACAAAACTTTCTCCACGGGGAACATATTACTATGCCAGAGAACTAAAGGATAACGGCAGATACAAAGAGGCCATCACTTTTTTCGAAGAATTTCTGGATTCCGGGCTGGGGTGGGTAGAAGATAATATAGCTGCATGCGGTGAACTGGCTAAATGTTATCAGTCAGAGAATGATAGCCAAGGTGCCTTTCAAGCTATGTTGCGAAGTTTTCAATATGATATGCCCCGCGCAGAATTATGCTGCCAAATCGGATATTATTTTAAGAATCTAAAAAAATATAAACAGGCGGTCTTTTGGTTCAGCTTAGTCTTGAATCTCGAAAAGCCTCAGGATTCATGGGGCTTTCATCAAGAGGACTATTGGGGATACATTCCTTGCTTAGAATGTACTGTCTGTTACGACCGTTTAGGAGACTACGAAAAGGCGGAATATTATAACGATATGGCCGGTACTTTTAAGCCTGCTTCGCCTTCTGTTCTATATAATAAAAAATATTTTGAAACCAAAAAACAAAAAAGCACTTCTTTATCATAAGAAGGGAGGAAACAAAATGTCACAACCAACATTTCCCGTTATTAGTCCTGAAATAACGCGTGATGGTGCCTTAAATATGCTTCTGGCTTCCATCGCAATGGAGGAACTCGGTCTTAGTCATATTATCAACGCGGAAGGAGAAAAACTTCAGTATGTCTTGGGCACATTGCCAAGTCAGAATCAAGGTGACAACGTCGATGGCAGAGCTTCCATAGAACAGCTCCTTGCCATAAACGAAAGCATCAAATGCCTCTTGGACAGCATCATGCAAAATCAAATCTTCCTAAAGGAAAAATTAGAAAAGGTACTCTGCTCCGCAAAAGGACAGCTTGGTCCTACAGGCGCTACCGGAGCTACAGGTGCTACCGGAGCCACAGGCGCTACAGGAGCCACAGGCTCTACCGGAGCTACGGGTGCTACAGGGGCTACGGGTCCTACGGGAGGTGCAACCGGAGCTACAGGCGCTACAGGCGCTACCGGAGCTACAGGTGCTGCCGGGGCTACAGGCGCTACAGGGGCTACAGGCGCTGCCGGAGAATCAGGCGTTCTCGGCATTGCATCCTTTATTGCTGATCCCGGAACGTGCTGGAATAGAGATTGCCCGCTACAGCTGCTCAATACCGGTATAAACACTTGCAATGTAACTCTTTCAAAAGATGGAAAGAGCATTATCCTGGAGGAGGGACACAATTATCTTATAAATTTCTGCGTTAACGTAGTCGCTCCCAAACGATGCAGCGGCACCATTGCCATAGCAATTCAGGCATTTTCTTACGGGCAGAAAAAAAATATATTTACGTGTTATGCCCCTATAACCAGCCTCGGCTCACCTATTACACTCTCCACGGGCCCTATTGCCGTATCCACGTATAAAAATTCAAGAGACACTCGAGTAATGCTGACTTTACTCTGCCCTCATTACGTTCAAGTTGAGAGCGGATTTAATACCGTAATTGAACTATAACTAATATGGCACTATTAAGGGAAAACGAGGAGCGTTGGCGCAATTTTGCCGCTCCCCGTTTTCCTCTTTTTATATTTGAAAACAATAACTTCTGTTATTGTTCCTTGATACAAACGTGTTAAATAAATAGCAAAAAATATCGAGATTGAACTACAAGCCGTATATATAATATTTATGAAAGGGAAGGTAAAATAAGAAATAAATGGAAGAAACAAAGGTGGATTTTATCCACGCCCGCTTTGCTGCAAAAAGTATTACTCCCTCCTAATGCTTATCCTCACGACAGGTTTATTGATATTTTCAATATGTTGAGTTGCTATTGCGAAGGTATTAATGACGAAATCAGAGGCTTTTGGGTACACTACGCTCCGTGGAGTAAATTGATAACTATTTTACGGACACATATAAGTTATCTTCTATATAAAATCTCCATAAATAATCTCTTGCTTCTTCGGCATAATCAATACCTATGCGTTTGGAGGATACCACCACGAATTCTCTTTCTTCTCCTTCTTCCACATATAATTCATTTCCACATAAATCTTCACCGTTTAACTTTCTATCGATGGAAAGAGCTCCGCATAATTTCCCGGGTCCGTTTGTCAATCCTTTTATTTGGATTTTGGTTAACTGAGCAAACTCTTTATTAAATCTGTTACGAGCCATGAAATCAAATCCTTCAATGGGCTCGGCCGCTCTTATCAGAACAGCTTGAGGAATCCCTTCCTCTCTTGTAACTATATTAAAGCAGTTATACATACCATAAATTAAAAATACATAGGAAAGTCCCGGTCCTCCATACATTACCTCCACTCTCGGCGTTCTTCTTCCCCCGTAGGAATGGGCAGCTTTATCCTCAGCTCCCATATAGGCCTCTGTCTCCACGATTATAGCAGCCGCTCTTCGACCGTCTGTTTCATGTACGAGCACCTTCCCCAACAGTTCCTTTGCCACTATTGTAGAATCTCTATTATAAAATTCTCTGTTCAACTTTTTCATTTTTATATCTCAAGCCTTTCTGTAACGATATAATTTAAACCCGGCGCGCATATGATTATAGAAAACACAAAGTAATTTCATTCGGAGGAACTATGGAATTCAGAGAAAGTCGTACATATAGAAATTTGCTCAAAGCTTATGAAGAGGAGTTGCTATTCAGTGCCAGATTCGAATTATATGGAGAAATCGCCCAAACGGACGGTTATGTCACTATCGCAAGACTATACCATACAATCTCCGGCCAAGACCTTGAGCATGCACGTATTTGGCTAAGAGCCATCCATGAAGGTCGCCTGCCGAGCACCGCCACTAACCTAATCGAATCCTCAAATGCAGAAAATGCGCTTGCCGGAAATCAATATCAGGAATACGTACAAATAGCAAGAGAAGAAGGCTATGATCGTATCGCCGCCTTGTTTGCGGGCATAGCCAACATAGATTATAACCATGCCGCCCTGCTTCAACAGCAATATGAAAATATTGCCACAAATCAGGTATTCTGCAAACCGGATGAAATCGTATGGACTTGTATGCAGTGCGGAAATATTATGTCAGGGCTCTGTGCTCCCGAGATCTGTCCTGTCTGCGGATTTCCTCAAGGTTACTACCGGCCGATCAACACTTGTCCATATTAAATCAAAAAAGGCGATATACTCCCATGGAGAGCGGTATTTCGCCTTCTGTTATTAATTTACCGCTTTTCTTTCTCCGTCAGCTTATGGTATTATCTATAATAAAAAAGTACCCTCAATCGAAAGGACAAGCTATGATTTACATGGAGACCCAAAGACTAATTCTAAGGGATTACAGAGAAAGCGACTGCAATCTGTATTACCGACTAAAAAGTGATGATAAGACAATGTATTATTTGCAGGACATTCAAGTGGATAGCGAAGAAAGTGCGCAGTCTGATTTCATACAAGTATTATCCGATATCAAATCAGCACAGCGCAAATTCTATTTTCTTCACACGGAATTAAAGGATACCCACGAGCAAATCGGAAGTGTCGGATACACAGTCAACGAATTTACTCCCGCCGGAAAGCTTGTGCATGCCGGATATTTTAGTTTCCCTAAATTCTGGGGTCATGGGTACATAACGGAAGCCTTCTCCAAGTTAATTGAATTCGCTTTTACAGAAGATAACGTCTATCGCATTACTACCGGATGGCTGCAAGAAAATTCCCGTTCGGAGCGCGTGATGCAAAAATGCGGTCTTATAAAAGAAGCGGAGCACATAAACAGCGAGTGGCACGACGGTAAATTGAAAACCCGAGTAGAATACCGTCTCTTAAAAGAGGAATGGCATACGCTTTTTTAAAGAATTCCCAATGATTACTTGCCTTGCAAAAAGTCCAGGAAAGCATCTGCCTGCTTTTGCAGGAATAGAATGCTTTCTTTTAGCTGTAGCTTTCCTTCTCCATCTAACTGCTGCCATGCGTTCGGTACAGTCAGACGGGGGACATTCATAACTTTCATATTAAGAAAGCTTATCAGCGCTACTAAATGATCCTGCGCGATTGAAGTTCCCGACATTCCCAGCCCAATACCGCTTATAGCGGTCATTTTACCGGACAGCACTTGAGGTATGGTATCGCTCACAGGTCTCGACAGCCAATCGATAAGATTTTTAAGCACTCCGGGGAAGAAATGATTGTATTCGGGGGTAAAAAACCAGATTCCATCGGCCGAGCTAATCTTCTCGCGCACCCGTGCAACGGACTCCGGCGCAGGGAACTCAATATCTTCGTTCATAAGCGGAACATCCGCGTATTCCAATATCTCAAAATCTGCCCGTTCTCCAACCATTTCTTTCGCTAGAAGCGCCAGCTGAAGATTATATGAATCCTTTCTCAACGAACCGACAATAGCGACAATTTTAAGCTTACCCATACTCATTACCTCCATTCTTTCTATATGATTTATAGTAGCATTTCCATTTTATTGTTATTATAACAAAATGGATAAAAAAATCCAGAAAAAACATAAATTCCATTACTTACCACAAGGAATTAGCTCTATAATAAAAAGGCTGTCGCTTAACGAAATATTATTCGTTCAAGTGACAGTCCCTTTTTATTGATATTTTTTCATAAATTTCATCACTTCATCATATGACCGCATACCTGCAGTCCCATTTGTCTCCGACAAAGAACATGCAGCACATGCTGTTGCAAGTCTCATAGCTGCTTCCAAAGACTGATTCTTATATGCACCATACAGAATACCGCTGCAATAAGCATCACCGGCCCCGGTAGAACCCTTGATATATCCGGCCGGCAGGTGAAGGCTTGGTACTTTTACTATGTTTTCGCTTTCGCAATCAATCCCGTAGCCACATGTCGGTGAATGAATAATAGCCCATTTCAAAACGCCGCATTTCACCAATTCCCGCAATGCTTTATGCGCATTTTCTTCATTGACTATATCGTCCTGCAAGATTTTGATTCCTGTAATCATCTCCGCTTCAATCTCATTAATTGTACAGTAATCTGTATATTTCAAAGCCGCCCTTACAATTTCTCCGCCCTTTCCGCTTGTCTCAGATACCATATCGATAGAAGTCTTCATGCCGCGTTCTCTGGCAGTATGTAGGATTTTTGCACCATGAGTCCCGTATTCTGCATCGGCTTCATCTATTTTCTTCATGAGAAGTATATATTCCAAGTGAAAGATATCTGCATCTATCTGCTCCCAGTCAATCACATTTTCATCATATTTGTCACTCGCACCGGGCAAATAGAAAAAAGTTCTTTGATGGCTATCCTGTGCATCCATAACTATAGTCACCGGTGTCTCATCACCTTCAACCACATTCTGCAACTGAATGTTCGGATACTCGGAAAGTGTCTTCCTTAAAAATCTTCCGTTGCTGCCGGCACCGATCAGTGCACTCACTTTTACCTGCAGATTGGCATCTAGCTTTGCCAGATCTATAATCAAATTACCCGTTCCTCCGACCGCTCTGTCCGTGGCTCTGATATTTGTAAGCTTTCCCTGTTCAGGGTAACTGTCTATCAGATAGTAATTATCTGCTATCAGTGACCCTGCTACTGTAATTCCCTTACCCGTCATATTGATACTCCTATTTTAAGCTGAAAATGTTAATTGCGTCGATTACATTCTGTTTCATGGCTTCAATTGCAATAAGCGGGATATCGTGAAAAAAGATGTTATCGTCCTTTTTAATCTTATCCATAGCTTCTTTTACCGCTCTGCCGCCTTCCAGTGTCATATAGGTATAGTAATTTATCTTGCGCACACCATTACGTATTGCCGTCTGGAATTCTTCTTTACTGAGTCCGGAACCTCCATGCATGACAAATGGGATATCAATTTTTTTCTTAATGGCAGTAATTCTATCCAGATCCAGTACCGGCTTTTTCGTATAGATACCATGTGATGTTCCGAATGCGATTGCCAACGCATCCACACCGGTTCTCTCAACAAAATCCTTTGCCATATCGGGATCGGTATATATATCTTCCACATCCCCGCAATTATCGGATGTTTCTACCTTAGAGGAGCTTTCTCCCACACCGATATTAGAGGAAAAGATATGTCCGAGCTCCGCTTCTACCGTCACTCCTACACTATGTGCCAATCTCACTACTTCTGCGGTTTCTGCAGCATTTGCTTCATAGTCATTTCCGGAAGCGTCAATCATAACAGAGGTGAAGCCCAACTGAATTGCTTTAATACAGGTCTCAATAGATGAACCGTGGTCCAGGTGTACACATACCGGCACAGTTGCTTTCTTTGCAAAATCAAGCATAATTGGCACAATGAGTTCCATACCGATAAGCGGACTATGCACTTGCGCATAATTGAGAATAACGCCCTTTCCTGTCTCCTCCGCCGCCTGTATAATAGCCATGACCGATTCCAAATTACATACGTTAAAGGCTCCGACTGCATATCCCTCTTTAATCGCATTTTCCATTACTTTGGTTAATGATACTAACATACTCCACCTCTTTTTATATATACTGCTTCTGTTATTTTATTTCCGTTATTTTATCTCGATTTTTTATTTCTAATATAATCTAAGAAAACCGCTAACAGAATAACAACACCCTTTACTACATATTGCCAGAAAGAGTTGACGTTCATTAAATTCAAGCCGTTATTGAGTACACCAATGATAAGACCACCAATGATAGTACCTCCGATCTTACCGCTGCCGCCTGCCATACTGGTTCCGCCGACTACAACGGCTGCAATAGCATCCATCTCCGAGCCGTCACCCGCTGTGGGCTGTCCGGAATACATACGGGAGGCTAACACGATACCTGCAAGACCTGCCATAGCGCCCGAGAACGCATGCACAAAGAATTTTACCTTTGCCACATTGATTCCTGAGAACTCTGCTGCCTGCTGGTTACCGCCAACCGCATACATATGGCGACCAATCTTTGTCTTGTTCATAATAATTGCGGTAATAATCAATACTACTACCAATATCACAACCGGGGCAGGGAACGGTCCTATGTAACCGGCACCAATAAACTGCCACTCCTTCGTCACTACACGCACCGGCGAACCGCCTGTATATACGTAAGCAAGACCTTTTGCAATATTCATGGTCGCCAGCGTTACAATGAAAGGTGGTATTGTTGTCTTAGAAATTACGAGACCGTTGAACATACCTACAAGCAGACCGACAAGAACACCTATTATAATCGCAACCCCAATAGGCATGCCATACCGGGATACACATCCTGCCGCAATACATCCTGATAATGCAATAATAGAACCTACAGATAAATCAATTCCGCCAAGGATAATAACCATTGTCATACCACATGCCAGATAAAGATTGGTTGATATCTGTCTTAATACATTAAATAAATTTTTCGTTGTAAAAAATGAATTGCTGGTTGCCGGATTCACCGATAAAAAAATACATAATATCAAAAATGCAACAATAATGCCTAAATTATCTTTGAAATATATTTTTACCTTCTTTGTTGCTTTAGAAGATAAAGTGCTTTTTGTAATCGTCTTTGACCGTGTCATTTTCGCTCCTCCTCCGCTCATTAAACAGCCGCCAATTGCATGATGCTTTCCTGTGTAACTTCATCATGATTCAGACAACCTTTTACTTTACCGCCTGCCATAACATAAATACGATCGCTCATATTAATAATTTCCGGAAGTTCTGACGAAATCATAATAATGGACATTCCTGTTTTAACGAGCTCATTCATTATAGAATAAATCTCTGATTTTGCTCCAACGTCAACACCTCTGGTCGGTTCATCCAATATCAGCACCTTGGGATTCGTTGCAAGCCAACGGCCAATCATTACCTTTTGTTGATTTCCGCCGGACAAATTACCAATTACCTGTTCTCTGGATGGTGTCTTTGTAGCCATCAAATCGATATACTTCTGTGTAATTTCATCCTCTTTTTTCTGGTCTACGATTATACCTTTTATAAATTGATCCAATACTTCAATTGTTGAATTATATTGAACACTTTGTACTTTATATAAACCTTCGAGTTTCCTGTCCTCAGGAACAAGGGCAATACCTGCTTTCATTGCCTGTACCGGTGAAGTAATCTTAACTTCTTTCCCTTCAAGATATATTTTTCCTGTATAATTTTTTGTTAACCCGAAGATACATTTCATCACTTCACTTCGTCCTGCTCCGACCAGGCCCGCAAATCCTATGATTTCGCCTTTTCTTAATTCAAAGCTCGCTCCTTGTGCCATATTACCGTCTGCAATATCAACACATTTCAGAATAACTTCCGTTGCATTCTGGTAGTCTCTCGTGTAATAATTCTCCAATTCACGTCCTACCATCATCGCAATCAGTTCATCTTTTGATGTATTCTTTACAACCTCTGTACCTACATAAGTGCCGTCACGCATAACTGTGACCCTGTCACATATTTCTTCCAACTCACTCATCTTATGAGAAATATATATAATTCCTACGCCCTTTGCTGTGAGTGTTCTCATAGTAGTAAACAAAAAAGCAACTTCTTTATCCGCTATAGAAGAAGTCGGTTCATCCATAACTAAAATCTTAGAATTAAAAGAAATTGCTTTAACAATCTCAACCATCTGCTGTTGTGCGATTGTTAAATCCTTAATTAACGTGTCCGCATCGATATGCATATCATAATCATCCAATAGGGCTTGTGCTTCCTGCCTCATCTTATCTTGATTTACAAATCCTGCAACTTTTGGTTCTCTTCCTAAAAATATATTTTCCGCCACTGTCATATGTGGTACTAACACCAATTCCTGATGAATAATTGCGATTCCGTTTTTCTGAGCTGATAACACATCATGAATCTCAGCTTTTTCGCCGTCAATGATAATTTCACCCTGATCAGCAGTATAAATACCGCCAAGGATTTTAATCAGCGTTGATTTTCCGGCTCCATTTTCTCCTAATAGTGCATGCACCTCGCCAGCGTGTAATTCGAAATTAATATCTTTCAAAGCATATACACCGGGAAATCTTTTATGTATATTTTTCATTTGTAATAATACTTTTTCGCTCAAATTATCACCTGCTTCTTTCTATAGTAGGAAAGTGCTTTATCCTACATTCAAATGAATAAAGCACTTCCTGTTTGTTACTTACTCTTAAAGCGACACCGATACATTATTGCCATCCGTCTGTTCCGTATTCTGCTACGTTATCTTCTGTAATTAAGAATGTTTCAACCGGATATCTTTCGTCCACTTTTTCGCCGGATAATAATTTGTACATAATGTCTACAGATGTATTGGCAATACTGATGGGAGATTGTGCACCGGTTCCTTCAATTAATGATGTGCCTGATGCTAACTCTGCTTTGATATCAGGAGAACCGTCAACACCGTAAATCTTGCAGTCTGTAATTCCTGCTGCATTTGCTGCCGCTAAAGCGCCAAGTGCTGTCGGGTCATTACCGCCAAAAATTGCTACAACATCTCCATGTGCCTGCAATAAGTCTTCTGTAATTCCCATTGCTGTCTCGAGATTACCTTTTGCATCCTGCTGCGCAACGATATTGAATCCTTTTCCTTCGATTGCATCCAAGAAACCGTTTGTTCTATCTACAATTGAATTCATTGTCGGAGAGTCAAGTATAATAATATCTCCGCCGTCCGGACACTTTGCAACTAGATCTTCACCGCATACCTTACCTGCATTATAGTTATCTGATCCTGCATAAGATGCAACATAAGATAAGTCTGCTACTTCTGTGTCAAAGTTAATGATCGGAATACCTGCTGCTTTTAATTCGTCAAGCGCAGGAAGGATTCCTTCTGCTTCTGCTGGATTCAAGAAAATTGCATCGATTCCCTGAGAAATCATATCTTCGATTTGGGTAATCTGTAATGATACATCATTTGCAGGATCCGTTGTAATTAATGTATCGCCGTTTGCTTCTACTCTGTCCCTGATTGTTTGTTCTAGAATTACGAAGAATGGATTGGTACCATCCATGCATGTGTACCCAAATGTGTAGCTTTCCTTTTCTCCTACTGCCGCCTCTGCTTCTGCTGTAGCTTCTTCTGCCACTGTTTCAGCAACCGATTCTGCAGTTTCCGTTTCAGCTTTTTCTTCTGTTTTTGTGCTTCCGCATCCTACTAACGTAGATGCTACCAAGCTGATACATAGTAATGCGCTTAATACTTTTCTTTTCATACTTTTCTTACCCCCATGTGATAAATTTGGTTTTTCTTTGTATTCATAATCTTATCCTTTTTTCTTGATTTCCACACCTGAAGTTTGTAATTTTATTTACATGACATTTGTAATTTTTTATTTATTACATAAAAAAGCAACTGAGCCGAATACTCAATTGCTTTTTGAATAAGCACAGAAGTTTGATTTTATTGTTTTAGAAATGAAATGACATTCCGCTGAATAATCTTTAATGTACTTTCTACATTTTTATCATCGCTTAATATTTTATTAATTTCCCCTTCCGCCAGAATCATTGTCTCATGGTATTTATTGAACTTCGGCGCAATAATACCCTTCTCGATTACAACGTCCAAAAGAGTATTATCTATAACCCGCTCTCTTTCGTCCGTATCTTCGCTCAATATAACTTCCGCCTCTTTGGAGCTCGTAACGCTCTTAAGAACAGAGGCACCCTGTGAATAGCGAAAGATATCCAATTGAATATCTTTATCGTAAGTAAACAATTTAAGTAATTCCCATGCAAGGTCCTTGTGCTTACTTTGTTTGGCGATACCCATTAAAAGCGTATTTACCTCTGATACATTATCTCCCTCCGGTCCGGAAGGCAAGGTTATACAGTCCCACTTAAACGTACTGTATTTTTTAATCTTATAAGGATATGTCTTGTATGTTCTATAGTCTGCAAATGTAAGCGGCATAAATGCAACATTTCCCGCATCGAATTTATCCTGGCTTACATTCTGTCCCTGATTTAAATCCGACAGCTTCTTTGCAAACTTCACAGAGTCTATTACTCTCTGATCGGTAAAATAGCACTCTTTGCCATCTTCATCAAATAATACGGCACCGTTAGAATATGCGGCCTCTTGCCAGCTGTAATTACACGTTCCGAATTGATCTATGATGCCGTCCTTATTCAGATCTTTTGTAATTTTACTGCAAATATCATACATATCGTCCCAAGTCCAATCGGATTCCGGCACCATAAATCCTTCATGATTCAATAAAGATTTATTTACGAACATCAATGTCGGTACCGTTTCATAAGGCAGTGCATATTGTGCACCTCGGTATTTTCCGGTATTTAATGCCGTTGTATAATAATCTTCCGCATGGAAAGAACTGTCATTATCCGCCATATCATCCAGATTCTCCAGCACATCCAGAGATACAAGCTTATCGAAATCATCGGATAAAATCATTGCAACATCCGGTGTCTTTCCGATAAGCACCTGTTGGGCATACCATTCCGAATAATCCGTTTTTCGAATACCGCTTGTATAATGCACTTTTACGCCGGGATGTTCTGCTTCAAACTGTGCAATCACTTTATCAATAATTACATAACTGTTTGCATTGGCAACGTCCCAATTACTCCCGGCAAACATGCCGAATTCCAATACAATAGAATGATTTTTCTGATATATCTTATAGCCGCAGAAGCATATTATAGATGCTAAAATAATCAAATTTCCGATAATTATCATTTTTTTCTTCATGTTGTCTCCTCATCGGATGCCGATACCTCCAAGCTACGATTTACTTGGCGATTGCACTGCCCAGATTGCCAGTTGAGTACGATCACGAAGCTGCAATTTATTCAATATGGTGCTTAAATAATTGCGTACCGTACCTTCCGATAAATATAAGTTTTCGGCTATTTCTTTATTAGAAGAACCCTTTTCTACCTCTCGTATGATCTTCCATTCAGTTTTGGTCAGATCCGCAATTGCTTTTTCATCCACATGAATAGTATAGTCTCCCTTTGCCATCTGGGAAAACAGTCTCACTACTTTTGCAGCTACATCCGGATTAATCATAGCTCGTCCGCTATATACTGTTTCTATCGCATCTACCAAACCATCCATAGACACTCCTTTTAACAGATATCCGCTCGCACCGTATTTCAGCGCATCATATACGAATTCGTCATCATCGAATGTGGTCAGAATAATAATCCTTATCTCCGGATAATTTTCTTTGATAATCTTTGTACACTGTACCCCATCCATCTTAGGCATTCGAATATCCATAAGTATAATATCCGGCATCTTGTCTCTAACGCTTCGAATAACCTCTTGGCCATTGGCTACCGAATCAGTTACTTCCAGATTTTCTTTGCTGCTTAATACAATTTCCAAGCTTTGCCTTATCAGTTCCTGATCATCCGCTATCAATACTTTAATCATATTCTTCACCCCACCTAATTGGTATTACTGCATCTACTAAGAAACCATTCTCGCTCTTATAAGAAACTGTTCCATGCAGCATCTGTATGCGCTCCTGCATATGTTTGGTTCCGAATCCTTTTTTCATATCCGTACAGCCGATTCCGTTATCCTGGATTTGCAAATGAAGCGCAGAATTTTCTTTCCGAATGGTAACCCATATTTTACTCGCTTTCCCATGGCGCAAAGCATTTGTGATACTCTCTTGAATGACTCGGTAAATTGTATTTTCCTCATCCTCGTCAAACTTTAGATTTTCTGAGTCGCACTGAAAAAATACTTCTGCCTGGGTCACGGAAGTCATGTTTTCAATCATTTTGCGGATAGCTGATTCTAAACTCAATCGATCTAACGCATCCGGCCGCAGCTCACTTACCGAACGCCTTATTTCTCCGATTCCGTCTCTCGTAACCTTTGCTATCACTTCCAATTGCTTTTTTGTTACTTGCGGATTGCTGTCTATCATCGTAAGGCATGCATCGATTCCGGCTGATATTCCCGTTAAGGTATGTCCCAAAGTATCGTGTATCTCTCTTGCAAGTCTGTTTCTTTCTTTCGTCTTGCCCATCTTCTCTTTGATATCTGCAAGTTGCTTCAGTTCTTCGTTAGCATTTTCCAATTCTTCATTTTTTTGACTCAACTGACTGTACAGATAATTTACTTTTTCAATAATTCCTTGCTGCTTTTGAATTACATAAATACAGAACAAAATAAATACGATAATGTTCAACGATTCCAGCACATTAAATCCGCCGATCAGATATTGCTGTGTATTTGCATTATAATAGCTTATATAATCATTAATGGAATATAGATGATAGTTTATTGTAAGGAATTCATGATCCGTACACACATAGATTAAAATTGCCAATAACATAAAAATCATTTTTACTTTATCCTGAACATAATAGATAATATTGGCAAATACCCAAAACAAAATACCGTTATAATTAAAATTCAAAACCATCATTAAAACACAGCTTGTCAAAAAATCGAATGCCAGCGAACTATAGACAAAAGACATCCTTTCCCGGTATACAAATTCCCTCAATAAAAACGAGACCAGAAGACATACCAATAGAAGTATTGTAGTAACCAATATCCAATCCGGCTTCTTGGGAATCGAATTCGTCCGCCCGATAAAGCTTCTCGCTGTGTAAAAATCGCAAATTTTCTCAGTCGTAATATAAATAAAAATTGCCGGAAATGACACAGCCACAATATTTATTATTAACATAATATACTTTACATACCCAATACCTTTGTCTCCCATTTTAATCACTCGCTTCTCTCTATTGCCATCCGGCCATATCGTAATCTTCCAGATTATCTTGTGTAATTAATTTTACCGGAATTATGATATTAGATTCCACTTGTTTTCCCGCAAGATATTCATAAGCCTTTTCAGCGGCCGTATTGCCTATTTCTATCGGAAATTGAGCACTCGTGCCCTCTAAGAATCCCTGCTTGATCATTGTCTTTCCATCCGGTGAACCGTCAATCCCATAGATAAGGATATCTTTGTCAACCCGCCTTAATTGCAAGGCTGCAAGCGCACCCAATGCCGTTGGATCATTTCCGCCAAGTACTACATCGAAGTCAATATTTTCATCTATTATTTGCTTTGTTATCTCCATGGATACTTCAAGCTCCGCTGTAATCTTTTCATGGACGACAACCTCATACTCATCATGCCCTTTTATCGTATCCAAAAAGCCCTGTACGCGAAGTGCGGTAGAATTAATAGTCTCGTGGTTGATAATTGCAATCTTGGCTCTGGGACGCTTCTTCATGACATCCTTTGCTATCTGTACACCGGCATTATAATTATCCGATAGAATGCTGGACACTACATATTCGGTATCATAAACATAAGTATCGACATTGAAAACAGGGACTCCTGCTTCCTTGCACTTAATAAGAGCAGGCTTTACACCTTTCCAATCTGCCGGGCTTAAGAAAATAGCAGCGACTCCATCCTCTATCATTTCCTGAATCTGTTCATTTTGCTTTTCCTGATCCTGTGCCGGATCCCGGCTAATCAGAACATCGCCGTTAGCCTCGACCACTTCCTCTATACTATCATCCAACGCTTCAAAATAAGGATTATTCATAGTCATGTACGTGGCTCCGAATTTTATAGGGACATGCTCTTCACTTTCACTTTCCGCATTTAAGGTTTGCTGTCCGTTTCCACAACCACTCACCTGCAATACTCCTACTGTCATAAGCACAATTATTATTAATCTTGTCCTGCTAAGGTACCTTCTTTTCCTATCCATCTGCTACCCCTTCATAAAGTCCGTTTTTTTGATATTGGTCGTTATTGCCGCCCCGGTCATTCCGATTGCCGCCCCCGTAACAAGTCCGGAAATAAGCAGGAACGGCAGATAATATATAAGAATGCTATTATTAACTACCCACATGGCCACCAGAATCTGCCCTGTATTATGGCCGATTCCTCCGAGGATGCTTACTCCGGTCATTGAAAATCCTTTCCACTTTCTTGCCGTTACCATAAGCAGCCAGCTCAATATTCCTCCCGCCAAACTGAACATCATGGTGGACAAGCTTCCAAAGGTAAACCCTACCAACACAATACGAACCATGGACAAGACAAATGCCTGCTTCGGCCCCATCATAAAAAGAGCAATAATTACAACCAGATTAGCAAGTCCTATCTTAATGCCCGGAATCGGTACGGGAATCGGTATGATACTTTCTATGTAGCTTAAAATAAAAGCTAATGCGATCAGCATCCCATAGGATGCCATAGTTTTAGTCTTCATGCATACTCCTTACTAATTGGTTATAATATCAACGTTACTTTCCTCTCCGTTCTGAATCTCCACCGCTACTTTATGCGGCAGACATATAATGGATTCGTGGTCGTAGTGAATGCTTCTGTGCATTACACAAATTTTATCGGGACAGTTGGCTTCTGTCATAGCTGCCTCCCCATCTTCGATCTTCAGCACATTATAGTCACCCTGCTCATCTCCGATAAGCAAGGTTGTATCTTCATCGAGAGGCAAAGTTTTATACACTTCCCCATCTACCGTAACGACAACCACCCCCCCCTCTTCTCTCGTAAGAGTCATAAAGAGAATCGCTGCAAGGGCGATTATGAGAATTATCCCGGTGAGTATCAAATCATTCTTCTTTATCATAAATTACACCATTTCATCTTTTCAGTCCTTTATCATAGCTTGGAAGCCGCTGCTGTATTTCATAGTCTGATCCGGGAACACCCACAGAGCTTCCACACCGTCTAGCTCCTCCACCATCTTGCAGCCTTCCTCATAAGGCATATTGAATACAGCTGTAGATAGCGCATCTGCCATACCGGAATCCTGACATACTATGGAGATTGAAGCGAAATATTCCGTAGGCATCAATGTATCAGGATTGATAATATGATGATACTGCTTTCCGTTTACGGTGTAGTACCTCTCATAAATACCGCTGGTTACCAAAGAATAGCCTGACAAGTTCAAAACATAAAGTGTCTTTTCATCGCTGGACAAATCCGGATTCTGGATTCCCACGCTCCAGGGAATTTCTTTTCCGCTTTCATCGAATTTATTTCCAAAAGTTCTTACGTTTCCACCTACGGATATCATTCCGTTTTTAAAACCTTCTTCCTGCATGAAAAGTGCAACTTTTTCCACTGCATATCCTTTTGCTATAGCCCCTACATCCAGACTCATCTCTGGGTCCTTTAAGTAAACAGTGGACGCCTCTTCATCGATTACCATATCATCTATATCCGTATGCAAATTCCGTTCCTTTAATTCCTCATAATCCGGAAGCGTCGCTTTCTCCGGGTTATCCAATCCCGCGGTCCGATGATCATGCCATAAGGAAAGTACTGCTCCGAAAGCAACATTTACTTTTCCATCCGTCTTTTCACACATAATCTTTGAATACATAAGGAAGTCAATAATTTTCTGATCTACTTTTACAGGTTTTATCCCCGCATTATCATTAATAGTTTTTATATTATTAACGCCTTCATAATCGTTGTAAATATCAAAAAGTTCATTATATACTTTCAGTTCGTCATAGGCCTTCCGGCTGTACTCACTAAATTCTTCCTCGCTCTCCGCATACCCGACAATTACACTGGCCGTATCGAACAATTCCAGGAAAGTGGCTTCATAGCGCTTTTCACTGTTTACGGAACAAGCCGACAGCGTCGATATTATCATTATTAACAAAAGAATTGCCGCTTTTATTCTGCCCAAATAATCCACCTCTAAATATCCTTACTGAAAACCGTTATTGATATTCAGTATAATAATTATACCATACTATATACTAAAAAAAGAAGATGCACTATTTTAAAAAAATAATGCATCCCCCGTATATTATTTCTTGTTCATCATTATTTTGCGTTTGCTGCCGCCTTTTCAACTACAGATATAAAAGGTCCTACATGAACGGTTACAGAAGAAATCAGATCCGCATCTGCAGCATATCCTTCTCCGTTAACGGCGATTCCGCCAATTTCCGATGCAGTCTTTCCTTTTACATAGGAACCAAAAGCATCTGCCTGCTCATTCCACTCTTTACCTATAGAGGAAGCTGCTTTCATACCGTAAGCATCGCCGAGTTCTTGTTTGGTTGCAACCGCAGCTGTTAAATCAGAAGTGATTGCTCCTGTCGCATCGAAGTTAACGTCTCCCATGGATGCATCGACATAGCAGCTTGTAACCTTTCCGTTTGCATCTGTCGTTACAACCGAATACATAGAGTACGCTTCCGCAAGACCTGCCGCATCAGCAGTTGCATCCGTAGATTTGGACATTTCCGTATTAACGCCTAAGCCAAGTTTATCTGTGCTTTTTGCACCCAGATCCTTTGCATTTGCTACTGCCTTCTCAACTGCGGCAATAAAGTCGCCTACATGAATAGTTACAGAAGATGTCAAGTCGGCATCTGTAGGTACACCTTCTTCATTCACTGCAACACCTTTTACTTCATCCACAGTTTTTCCAACTGTATATGCCGCAAAAGCATCTGCCTGCTCATTCCACTCTTTACCGATGGAAGAAGCTTTTCCCATACCATATTCAGCTCCGAGTTCCTGTTTTGTTTTAAACGTTGTTGAAGGGTCGGTTAAAAGTTTACCTTCTGCCGAGAAATTAATTTTTGTCTGAGCTGCATCAATTTTACATGCCAGAATTTTACCGTCTGTTCCAACTAGTACGGCAGCTATAATAGAATCTATCTCTGCCAATCCGTCTTCCTCGCCTGCCGGTGTTGATTTGGCAATCGATGTCTCCACACCGAGACCTGTTTTTGCTGCTGTTGCCTTTTCTCCGCCGCATGCGGTAAGTGTTCCCGCTACTAAAGTCATGCAGAGTAATAATGCTACTATTTTTTTCATATTTTACCTCCGTTTTGTGCCGTCGACGCGGCTATTTCTTTATTTCAATCCGGCTTATCCGGATGAAAAACATTGTTATCAGATTCTATCGAGAATCACTGCCAAAAAAATGGCCAAGGTGTTCGCACCCATAATTAAAATAAAATTAATAATACTGATATTAAAAGTTGTTGCTTTATCTTGCTTATTTAAAAATGTACGGATATTTCTCTGCACCGGTATAATGGTTAAAAGAGAAAGAAGCACCACCGGAGAAAGAATTCCTAATATTACCTGTAAAATAGTCGAAAGATAAGTCATATAATAGAGTCCCGCAAACAGCGGAAGTGCCATCTTTCCGACATAATATGGTAGAGTATGCCTTTTTACAGCAATATCCTTTTCCAAATCGCAGATATTGTTTGCCAGCATAATATTGGCCGTCACCGCAAAAGGCGTAACGGAAAAAAGAAGTAAAGTCAACACCGGAATAACCTGCAAGGATAAGGATACTGTCTCTATCGTCAGGCTGTATGTCAAAAAAGTACCCTCAGGAGAGTTTATATACATCAATATAAAGGGAATTACCACCCCGTAGAAAAAACCGGAAACGACTTCTCCCAGAGGCATCCGTGAAATCGGCAGGGGGCCATAAGTGTAAAGTACCCCACAAAGGAAACAAATTCCTCCAATAAAAAGAATTACCAAGTCTGTCATATACGCGAGTGAAAGTCCGAAAGCGACGCTTATTCCAAACAATACATAAATAATCAGAAGTGCCTGCTTTCTTCCGAATGCCAGAATCTGACCGTTATCCTTAGAGTCGATGTAATTATTGATCGCTGTGGTCGTCAGATCGAAGAAGAACATTCCGGCAAAGAACACAAGCGTCTTTCCCCACTGTATATCCTGCCGCTGATACAGCAGAAATCCGATCGTGAGCAAAAAAGTAAAAGTACTTGTAATCTTAGTTTTAATCTCAATATAATCAAAAAACCTTCCAAGCAATTGTTCTTTCCCCTCCTTAGATTTCTACCTTTTTACCGGCTGCTTTATCCATAATTGTCGTAACCTGCCGACGCTTCTTTTCAGTCACGTCCAGCTTGTCTATACAGCGCCCGGCCTTTTTATAATATCTTTCGATAATATACCTGGTATAATCCAGCCCGCCGGCTTCTTCTACAGCTCGGTTGATGTCCTCTCTGACAATATTGCCATCGAAAGCTCTCTTTCTGAATTCAGGCAGCCTCTCCAGAGCATGAATCAAAGGAAGGGTAATGACTCCCTGCTCATAATCCGACTGGACGGGCTTCTGGGCTTGCTCTATTGTTTTATCAAAATCCAGACAGTCATCCCGCAGCTGAAAAATCAGACCTACGTAATTTCCAATCTTCTTATATTTTTTGACTTCCTCATGAGAGCAGCCGCCCAAAATAGCTCCTGCAAGGAAGGAAGCCTCAAAAAGAGCCGCCGTTTTTCCCGATATGATTTTTACGTATTCAAATACTGTCAGATTCAGATTCTTATTATTAATATGCTGTAACAGTTCACCCAGACACAGTCTGCTGATATAATCGGGAAGGTCTATATCCACATAGTCCTTCCTGTTTGGGATGGCCGCCGCCATTTTCAACGCAAGACTCAAAAGATAATCTCCGCAAATAACAGCAGTTCGTTTCCCATATTTCTTTTGAAGGGTTTCCTGACCTCTTCTTAAGTGTGCGTTATCAATTACGTCATCATGAACTAGAGATGCCAGATGAATGATTTCAATCGCTGCGGCCGCATATATCGCACCGGGAGCAATCTTCCCCTCACTATCCTCAGCACAGATCAGTACGGAAGTCGCACGGATCATTTTCCCTTGTGAAGCGGATAAGTGAGTCAGATAATCGTTGATTATGCGGGGGGATCCGGTCAGAGCCTTCTGAATCTCTTTTTTAACAAGTTCATAAGATTCCTCGTATGTTAATTTCTCCATTGCTTCACCCATATCTTTTCTAATCTTGATACAGATACAGCTTCCGGATCAGAGGCAGCTTTCTCCAGAGCTTCTTTAACACCGGCATTGCATAGTAGTCAAAGCCAAACGTTCTTCCCGCACCGATTAGTACTGCAATACCCGCAAAAACCATCCAGAAGGTTCCCAAATACAAGCCTGTGGTGCATACGAACATAAATTGCAGAACGAGAGATACTGCTGCTGCCGGAGAAGTAAAGAGCCCTCCCATCAGCGCGAGTCCGATTAAGATTTCCGCGATAACAATGAAAATCTGCATCACAATCTGTACCCGGTTATACGGAATAATCCATGTGTCTACAAACCAGTTCATAAGCGGAACATCCAATCTGAATGCCAAATCGCTCAAGGTTGAAGATGCCAGTTCCGTTCCACTGACAAATATCATTCGAAACAGACCAAGGATATTCCAATTAAAAATTACTTGTCCGGTAGAAGCTACTGCTGTTGCCGCGCCTGTCGCTACGCTTACTGCATCCGCCGCTGCCGCTGCGGTGCCCGTTGCTGCGCTAACAGTATCGGCGACTGCCGCTGCTGCGGTTGTTGCTGCGCTTACTGCATCCGCTGTCGCTGCGGTGCCGGGGTTCAATATGCTGTCATACCAAGCGTTGGCTCCGCCGAAGAAGCCTTGCAGCTTCGGCTCTTTAAACCAACCCTCCAGAATCTTCATAACACCTTCAAACAACCATACCGCACCGAGCCAGACCCTTAAGGGAACGAGGAGAAAGCTCGGCGTTCTGTTGGAAAAATGTCCGCCGACAAAGCTTCTGCAATCGCGTATAGTAAAAAATTCATGTTTTATATAACTAAATATTTTATTCCATCCAAGTACCTGAACAAAATAAACAATATTGATAAAATGCTTTGCAAACATAGCCAGAAAGGAAGGAAGACTGAAGAACCGTCCAGGAAGCCCTACATGAGCCGTTCCGTAGCGTCCTCCGATACAAACCATTACCCCGTGGAATGCCGGTTTGTATTCTTCCATTTCATTTTTTCCTGTCAAAGCGCTGACGATGTTATGAGCTGCAGTATCTGCACTCTGCTCGGCATTCTCTACCATCTGGGGAACGGATACTTCCGCTCCTTCGGGAACATAATACATATTATCACCGACAACATATACCGAATCATCCCGGGTAGAGCGCAAATACTTATCTACCGGAATGCGTCCGCCCCTCTGCTTTTCCAAAGCGTCGGCTGATGCCGCCGCAATAGAACTGCTCTGGATTCCCGCTCCCCAGATTACCGTTCCGACGCTTCTCGTATTGATTTCTCCATTGCACTTCAGTTCAATGGAATTCTCGGTAACTCGGGTTACACTCGTATTCATACAAAGCTGTACGCCCATTTTATTTAATCTTTTCGCAACCTTGGCCGATAACTTTTCCGGAAGGTTCGGAATAGGTCTGCTTAAACCATCCACATTGACCATGGTTACTTCGTTTCTGTCTATTTCGAATTTCTCACAGAGGATAGGAACATATTCCGCAAGCTCTCCTACCATCTCCACTCCGGTAAATCCCGCGCCAATTACATAAAACGTCAGCAATCTCTTGCGTTCTTCCGGATTTCTTTCGCCTGCCGCTTTGCGGAACATATTCAAAATACGCTCCTTTAACAGAATGGCATCTTCATATGACCAAAGCTTGAAAGTATATTCCTCCGCCCCGGGCACTCCGTAGAATGTCGGTCTGGAGCCGGATGCTATTACCAGATAATCATATTCATAAGAGGCAGCTTCGCCTTTTACTGTTTTTGTCTCAAAATCCACTTCGGTCACGGTATCCAGCTTCACATTTACTTTTCTTCCTGCGAACACCTTCTTTAAGCTGATTTTAATGCTGTCTTCATCCACTCTGCCGGCAGCGACCTCATGCAGCTCCGTAAGCATTGTGTGGAAAGGATTTTTATCGATGATGGTAATTTCCACATCTCCCTGCTTTTTAAGTCTTTTTGCAAGTTTCTTTGCCGTAAGGATGCCGGCGTAGCCCGCTCCTATAATTACTACTTTCTTCATCGTTTCTTCTCCTTAAGTTTCATGTAAACCAATGTTCTGATTCACTTTCATCCATTAAATAATCGTAAATGGCGTTAAACTTTTAACAATTACATTGTTTGCAAAACATATTTTTTTCTTGTATAATTATTGTAAACATAAAATCGCATCATCTATACATAATAAAGGATATAATTCGTATTCACAAGAAGGTACTTTAAAGTTCCTAAGTATCATTTAGTATACCATCTCTTGCCCGAAAATTATACGTCTATAATATGTTAAATTTAATACTATTATATTATATATAAAAATATTTGAAAAGCGGAAAGGTGTAGATATATTCATGGAAACAAACACAAAAAAGCATGAGAATTGCTTTATGAGAGAAACTTGCTTAAAGGACGATTTATGCCCTATGGTTTTGGCATATAAATTACTATCCGGGAAACGGAAAATTATGATTTTATGGTTTTTAAGCAACAAAGTACTGCGCTTCAATGAACTTCTGAAACGCATGCCCGACGTTACACAAAAAATGCTTACAAAACAGTTGAGAAGTCTGGAGGAAGATCATCTTATCACGAGACATATATATCCCACGGTTCCTCCCAAAGTCGAATATGAAATCACTGAGATAGGAAAACAAATCGTTCCTATTTTGGAATTGATGCATCAATTCGGAGCTTCCTATATAGAAACGTTCCGTGATGAATTGAATGCGCGCAAAGCGGCCGAAGAAAATCCTGAAATCTGCAGCTAGTACTGCCCTGGCGCCGCAGGTCAAGCAGCGCGCAGGCAATTCTATCATTAATCTATAATTTGTATTCCATCAATATTACTTCCGGTTTATCAGCATTCATCTCCTGAATCTTTTCCCAGTTCATAACAAACTCCAATAATGCGTCGATGGTAGCCATTTCCTTTAAATGCTCATAATTCTTGTAAAACCCGAAGGTCTCTTTTTTCGCATTGGATATAAGCGCATAATCTGCCAGCTGAGCTATAGGAGATTGCCTGTATCCGGTAATTGCAATTACCTTAAGACCTTTTTCTTTTCCCATTTCCACTCCCTGGATTACCTGTTTGGATCTGCCTGATTGAGATATAGCAATGATAATATCTTCTTTCGTCGCAAGGTTTATATGATTTAAAAAGTATTCCGGAGAAATTCCAGTGCTGCACTTCACTCCCAGTCTTCCTAAGCGGAACCCCATATAAAGAGAAAGCGGGGTCGTATTACCGACCGCTATGATATGAGCCTGTCCGCATGTCTTAATCAAATTCGCGCACTCTTTCACTTCCTGCTCATCCATGTTTTCTCCTATTGCTATCATGGTATTGGCATATTCCTGAAAGACTCTTCCGACTGCATTCCCTTCGTTATGCAATCCTTCACTACTCTTATCGTCTTCTCTCCCTACATCTTTAGCTAACATCAGTCTGAATTGATAATAGCCTTTGTAACCTAGGTGAGAGCACATTCTAACCACCGTCGCATCGCTGACTCCGCTGACTTTTGCCAACTCAGATACCGTTGCGTTTACTGTCTCCTGTGGATTCTCCAAAACATAATCCGCTACTTTCCTTTCTGCAGAAAAAATCTTATCGTAATTGTCTCTGATTACGTCCAGCACCGGCCTATCTAACATTACTGCATCCCCTTTCTGTTTGTTCTGTTCCTATTTTGCGTCTTTTTTTCTATAACTTCAAGTTTTTCTTACGAAAAATATTATTTTTTCCTATATCCTATCATCATGGTAATGAAAGCAACTACAAAAGAAATAATACCTGCTATCGCGGCCTCTGTCAAATTGCCGGGATCCTTGTCGCTCTGAAATATCAAAATAGAGAATACCGTAGGGAATGCATAGACATACGCATGAATTGTCACAATCCCCTGGTAAATTCCTCCTGCTGCTCCTGCCGCTATTGCTGAAATCAGAGCTATCCGGTCAGTAAGGCAAATTCCGTATAAAACCGGCTCAGTCGTTCCCGTAAAAAAAACGGTAATCAACGTAGCAAGCACCGAATTCTTCTTCTCTTTCTCCTTGCTCTTCCACAGGGTAAAGAGTGCAATTGCAGTAAGAGACATGGTAAGCATAAAGTAGCCTACCATAAACCCACTCTCTACACCGTATTCCCCCAGATTCTGAAGAATCAAGGCGACAAATATCCATTGAACGCCTGCTATAATCTGCAAAGGAGCCGTAGCTCCGAATATTGCCCATGCCAGAACCGGGATATTAACCTGAAGCCAAGAAATTAAAGCAAAGATTCCCTGACTGACAATATCAATTGCCGGTCCTATCACAAACATTCCGACAAGTGCCGATATCAAAATGAGCAAAAATCGTAAAAATATATCTTTTAAAACACCCCTCAGCCATTTTTCCAACGCCTTTTCTAAAATACTCATCAAAAAAATCAAAACTATAATAGGGAAAACCGTATACGCGTAGGTCACACGGTATAAAGGGATTCCCATAAACAATACTTCCTGTTCCCTCTCCATCAGATTCGTAAAGCCGGGTAGCAGTAAAGTACCCGCCGCCGCCATGGCACTAACCACATCCGCCTCAAAATGTTTTGCTGACGCATATGCCACAATGAGCGGCAAAAAATAAAAAGGAGCATCCCCAATAGACTCTAAGATCATCTTTGTATCCGGATATCTTGAGATAATGGGCGTATAACTCAAAATTAAAGTCGTAAGCTTCAGCAGACCGCCTGCAATAAGCACCGGTATAACCGGCAGCATACATGAGGATAAATGATAAAGCATCCTGTCAAGGTAATTTCCTCTCGATATCATATCTATAACCATTTGCCTTTCAATATCTGGTCAGTTTGTGTCTTTCCTCTTTTATCTTCTTTCATAGGCACTTATCGCCTGACGTATCAGCTTGTCAAAATCATCTGCCTGCCATGCGGCACGCCCCGTAAAGAGTCCGTCAATAGACGGCTGAACAATCAGTTCTTCGGCATTGCCCGGATTCACGCTTCCTCCATATAAGACCGGAATTCCTGCGCTCCTGTCGCCGAACAGCTCTTTTAAACATTCTTTAATTACTTTGTGCATCTTTTCCGCATAATCCGCGGAAGCCGGAATTCCATTTACTCCGATAGACCATACCGGTTCATAGGCAACTCTTATATTATCTACCTGTTCCTTCGATACCCCATGAAATCCTATCTTAAGCTGCGTGCGCAATACTTCCGGACTGATACCGTATTCCTTCTCTTCCAGTGTCTCTCCGATACACAACAAGGTTGTAAAACCATGAGACAAAGAAGCCTTCACCTTCATATTTTCCTCTTTATCCGTTTCTCCGAACACATGCCGTCTCTCGGAATGACCGATCATGACCATATCCAGCTCCAGTTCCTTTAACATAAGAGGTGATATTTCTCCCGTAAACTGTCCTTGCTCTTCCCAGCACATATTTTGTGCGCCTAGCTTTATAAATCTGCGGTCGACGGAAGTAACTGCCGCACTCAGTGCCGTATAAGAAGGAATTACAAAGAGATCTATTTCTTCCCTGCTTATATCCTTTGTATTTTCAACTAACTTCTGAAGATAATTTACTGTCTCAGCAACAGTCTTGTACATCTTGAGATTAGTTCCGAAATATAACTTTTTTCCCATGTTTATCCCGTGCCCCTTCATTTCCTAATTTACATGTTACTTTTTCATGCTATTTTGTCAAATAAGATTGTTCCACTTCCATTATTCGGTCTACCTTAGGCTTAGAACCTCCGCCTGCAAATTCGCATTTTAACCAGATATCTACCAGATATTTCGCAAGCTCCACACCAATGACGCGCTCTCCCATGCACATGATCTGCGCATCATTACTTTTTCTGGAACGTTCCGTCGAGAAGGGATCATGACATACTGCCGCCCTTATTCCCGGAACCTTATTTGCCGTAATTGCCATACCGATTCCCGTACCGCATACGAGAATTCCTCTTTCGTATTTGCCTTCAGCCACAGCTTCGGCGACGCGCTGCGCCACATCGGGATAAAGCACTACTTCCCCTTTATCGGCACCAAAATCGTCATATTCTACGCCTATCTCTTTCAGATGTTTCATCACTTCTACTTTCAAAGCGTATGCCGCTTCATCGCATCCAATTGCTATTTTCATTAATTTCTTTTCCTTCCTTTATTATTATGAGTATGCCGTGTTCAAAGTTTGCTCTTCAAGAAACAAGAGGAGCCGGATTATCCATCCAAACTCCTCCCTTCATTACAGTTTCAATATTTTAATCAGCACTTTTAGGAAATTCATAATTTGTTAGTTTAAATATTCATCTACATTGTCTTTTGTAACAAGTACAAAAGGAATAACCGGTGCGGAATCGAATTCCTCTCCATTGATTAAAGCAGTAATAACATCAATACCTGCTGCAACCTGGCCAACGCCATCCTGAAGTACTGTAGCGCCGAGGTCACCGTCTTTTACCATCTGTAACGGGTTCTGGTTTCCGTCTACACCTACACAAACAATGTCACTTCTTCCAGCATCGTTAGCTGCACGCTGTGCTGCGGAAGACATATCATCGTTGTCACAGATAACCGCTACTAACTCATCACCATACTGTGCGATTGCGTCTGTTGTAGCATTTGCTGCTTTATCGCCTGACCACTGTGTGTCGGGTTCGCCAACTAATTCGAACTCAGGATGAGCAGACATAACTTCTGCAATACCTTGTCCACGGTCGATCTGTGCAGAGTTTCCAAGAATACCTGTGCAGTGAATATATTTTCCGCCGTCAGGAACATTCTTAACAACCCATTCACCTAACATCTTACCTGCTTCTACGTCATTAGATCCGCAGTATGCAATTGCTCTTTCATCAGTGCTTACTGTCTTGGAGTTAACAACGATTACGTTAATGCCTGCATCTGCTAACTTAGTTACTGCAGGGTCGGATGCTTCTGATTCAGCCGGAAGGATGATTACAGCATCACAGCCTTTTGTAATACATTCGTCAGCACGGTCGATCTGCTTGTTAGGGTCAGTCTCACCATCAAGAATTCCTGTCCAGTCATCAATAGTTCCGTCGCTCTTCATCTGGTTCAATGTTTTTTCTGCATATTCATTAATCGGAGCATGGAAAGGGTCTGTTAAGTTCTTGGAGATGTAACCTACGATTACTTTTCCGTCTCCATTTACGTCTGCTCCTGCTGCAGCCTGCTGTGTTGCCTCTTCTGCTGTCGTTTCCTCTGTTGTCGTTTCCTCTGTTGTCGCCTCTTCTGTTGTCGTTTCCTCTGTTGTCGTTTCTGCCGGTGTTGCAGGCTCTGTCTTAGAGTTGCCACATGCAACCAAACCGAAGGTCATAGTCATTGCCAAAGCAATTGCCAAAACTTTTTTCATCATAATAATCATTTCCTCCATTTTCCTGAATCCACCAGTGCTGATTAAATATTGTAATACTTTTGGGTAATTTGCTTTTTTATATGAAATACCAAAAAGTTACCACCAGAATTGATTTTACTTATCGATAAAATGTTACCCCTTATCGATTTCTTTTATTCATTACCATATCAAGCAATACTGCACCGATAATTACACAACCTTTTACAATTGATTGATAGTAAGATGATACGCCGATCAAGTTCATACCATTGTAAATAAAGCCAATGATAAAGATACCCATCAATACTCCGGGAATTGTTGCTATACCGCCTGCAAAGGAAGTTCCTCCGAGTACGCAGGCCGCAACCGCATCCGTTTCGTAACCTATACCGATATTGGACTGTGCAGATCCTGTTTTTGCGGTAAATATGATAGCCGCAACACCTGCCAAGAATCCACTGACTGTATATACACCAACCTTTGTCCAGAATTCGCTGACACCGGAGGCAATCGCCGCATTGACATTACCTCCTACCGCAAATACATAACGACCGAACTTGGTCCAATGGAGCAAAAGATACATGATAATTGTTATTATAATCAATATAACAATCGGAATCGGCATTCCTAAAAATTTACCTGAATATATATTTTTGAAAACATCACTTGTAAGGGAAATCGCCTTTCCTCCACTGATAACCTGAGATAAACCGCGGATAATCAACTGTGTGGATAAGGTTACAACAAACGGAAACATATTGAATTTTGCAATCAAAACCCCGTTTAAAAGTCCAAAAAGCGTCGCTACCAACAATGCGATAAAACATGATACCCAAACATTCATTCCGCTATTGGTAATCGTAACACCGAGCACACAACTGGTCAGTGCCAATTGGGCTCCGACTGCAAGATCGATACCGCCGGTCGTAATCGCAAGGCACATACCATAAGAGATCATACCGTTGATAGCTACCTGAGTCGCTACGTTAATAAAGTTATTCGATGTTGCAAATGCGGGCTCCATAATCCCGATTACTACCATCATTATCAGCAAAACGATACCGATACCGTACTTTCCCATGAGCATCCTCAAGCTATCGTTATGCGCACTTTTTGCTTTGATCTTTCCTAACATTTTTCTGTCCTCCTCTATTTGCCGCCAAAAGCTTTGGCCAAAATAACTTCTTCTGTTGCTGTAGAATCTAAGATTTCAGCCCTCGTAACCTCTCCGTTTATCGATCCTTCATGATAAATGAGAATGCGGTCACTCATACCCATAATCTCCGGCAGTTCCGACGAAATCATTATAATCGCCATGCCTTTAGCCGCAAACTGACACATAAGAGAATGGATTTCAGATTTTGCTCCGACATCCACACCTCTGGTCGGTTCGTCCAGAATAAGCAGCTTTGGATTTGCCATAATCCACTTTGCAATAACTACTTTCTGCTGGTTACCACCGCTTAGTGAGAATGCTTCATGTTCTATGCTGGCGGCCTTTACGGTCAACTGTTTTGCTACTTCTTCACATTCTTTTATTTCACGCCTTTGGTTAATCAGAATTCCTCTCTGCTTCTTAGGTAAGTTCGGCAGAGAAATATTCTCCCGCAAAGAACGCAACAGGCATAATCCGAAATTTTTTCTATCCTCATTTACCATACAAATTCCTTTATTAATAGCTGAACGAGGATTTTTATTTTTAATTTCTTTACCTTCCAGATACATTTTCCCGCTTGTAATCGGATCCAGCCCGAATATTGCTCTCATCGTTTCACTACGTCCGGAGCCTACCAATCCCGAAAGACCCAGAATCTCTCCCGCATGTACCTCAAAGCTAATATCCTTAAAGCCTTTTCCACATAAATTCTCTGCCTTAAATACGACATCGCCAATCTTGCAGTCTACTTTCGGGAATACGTTCTCTACCTTACGTCCTACCATTTTGGAGATAAGTTCGTCTCTCGATATCTGAGCAAGAGGTGCGGAGGTAATAAACATTCCGTCTCTGAACACCGATACTGTATCGCATATCTGGAAAATCTCATCCATACGGTGGGAAATATAGATAATTGCCACGCCCTTTGCCTTCAATTCCCTGATTACTCTGAATAAATGATCGGTCTCTTCGCTGTCTAGCGATGAAGTAGGTTCATCCATAATAATCATCCTCGCATCCGAAGATACTGCCTTAATGATTTCAACCATTTGAACTTGCGCTAATGTCAATTCTTTGATTAACGTTTTGGGCCCGTAAGGGAAATTGAACTGCTTTAAGATTTCGCCTGCCCTTTCATTCTGTTTTTTCTTATTAAGAAAGAACTTCCCTACCGTGTCCTCTCTCTTTAAGAAAATACTGTCCGCTATAGATAAATGCGGTTCCGGATTTAACTCCTGATGAATCATTGCAATTCCTGCATTGATGGCATCTACCGGCCCTTTTACCTGATAGGGTTTCCCTTCAAAAGTAATGGTTCCCTTATCCTGCTTATGAAGACCGATTACGATTTTCATAAGTGTTGATTTACCGGCACCGTTTTCTCCCATTAACGCATGTACTTCACCCGGTTTTACATGCAGCTGTACGTCCTTTAGTGCCTGTGTTCCGCCGAACGCCTTACTGATGCCTTCGCACTGCAAAATATACTCATTCTTGCCGTCTGTGTTCTTTTCCAACACTTTCACCTCCGTTTTTTATCCAAACAAATTCTCTTTCTCTACTCTTCTTCCAAGCAATGTGACCTTTTCAAGTACATGACCGCTTGTAACATATATCTCTTTAAATAATTGATAATATTCTTCATAAATCCGGTGTCTGGCAGCGTTCGGAATCACCTCCAAATCTTTATATCGAACGGTCCTCAAGCACCCTTCTTCTATATCTTTGAAGATTCCGGCTCCGACTCCCGCTGCAATCGCAGCGCCCAGACTCGCCTGTTCTTCGGTCTCCATAACCCTGAGCGGAATGTTGTAGATATCTGCCTGCATCTGTAGCCAAGGAGCGCTTCTTGCACCTCCGCCTGAAGCTACCATATAATCCTTCGTCTTCAGTCCAAGTTCTCCGCAAAGCTCAATACACTGCATCAGTGCATAGGCGACGCCTTCCATAACAGCCCTCGTCAGTTCTGCCGGACCCGTATTTATATTCACACCTACAAATTCGCCGCTGATATCGGGATTTAAATGAGGAGTCCTTTCTCCATTCAAATAAGGAAGAAAGATTACGCCGTTGCTTCCCGGCACCACTTTGCTTACCGCTTCATCTAATTTTTTGTAATCTACCTGTCCAAGCAGTCTGTTGCACCATTTTAGTGAGATTCCTGCATTCATTATGGCACCCATCGTAATCCATCTTCCCTTCTTATATCCACAGAAGGTGTTCGTAGAAAGATTAGGGTTTAAAATCGGTATATCGCTCTGAAAGGACACTTGTCCGCTTGTTCCTATGTTTACGGAAGAACCGCCCAGGTATGTGATGCCGTTTCCAATTCCCTGCATCACTTGGTCTCCGCCTCCCGCAACTACAATCGTCTTTGTAGATAAGCCTGTTTCTCTTGCTGCTTCTTCGCATACTTTTCCGACAGCTTCATCGGTATTGTAGCAAGGCGGAAAAATCTCAACCGGTACGGAGAAAATGTTCAGAATCTCTCTCGACCAGTTTCCGTTTTTAATATCAAAAGCCAATGTTGCCGAAGCGTCCGAATAATCGGAAGTAATTTCTCCCGTGAGTTTAAATTTTATATAGTCCTTCGGAAGGCAAACATAGCGTACACGCTTATAATTCTCCGGTTCGTTTTCTCTTACCCATAACAAGGACGGAAGCAGAAATCCCGAATAAATCGGATTCATTACCAACTCTTTCATCCTCTGTTCTCCCAAGGTGTCCTTCATATAGTTCACCTGTTTGGAGGATCTGGCATCGCAATGTAAAATCGCAGGTCTTATGACTTCTTTTTTCTCATCCAGCAAAACCGCTCCGTGCATCTGTCCGGAAAAACTTATTCCCGCTATCTCTTCCGGTTTAACGCCGCTTTTTAAAATCGCTTCCTTTATAGTAGCGCAGCACGCGTCCCACCACTGTGCCGGATCATGTTCCGCATATCCGTTATATGGAGATGAGAACTGGTAATCTCTGGCGCATACGGCCTTTACCGTACCTTTTTCATCAATAATCAATATTTTCAGGCTGGAGGTTCCCAAATCAATTCCCATTAAATACGACATTGCACTCTTCTCCTTACCGTCTCTATTTCTTCTTGATAAAACAAATGTGAACTCCAGCGGTAAACGTATCTCCCAAACCTATTGTATATTTGGGATGTTCCAAATATCTGGAGGGAACTACTTTTATCATACGATCCGTTTCCCTGTCCTCGGCAGCCTGCGCGAACTGCAAACCTCTTTCGCTGAGAGCCAATGCAAGAGTTTCTCTGCATTCTTCCGGATTACCGTATCTTCCGATTCTCGCTCTCGTTGCCGACATGATATTTCCCATAGTCAGCCCTCGTTCGATATCGACGCCCTCTAATTCCACACCGTAGTACATGGCATAATCTTTTGTATGCAGGATAATTCCTTTGACCGGATATTTGGAAAGAATCACTTCCAAACCTTTTAGCACATCTTCTATTTTTTCAACGTCAATTTCATATCCAAAACGCTTTGCCTGCTGCTCCAGCTCCTCTTCATTCATGCCGAATATATGAGCATATCTGCCGAACATGTCCGAAGCCTGTTCCTTCACTTTGGGATTCATGTAAAAAGCACCTTCAAAATAAATGACTGTTTCCGGATGCTTTGTACGCATACATTCCAAATAAGGTTCCAATTCCAGCAAACGCTTTTTCATTACTTCCGGATCGATAATCGCATCAAAGCCGGATATTAAATAGGAAGAAGGTGACTGTGAGGATCTGTCCCAATACTCCAGGAATTCTTGCATGATTGGGACCTCTTTGTGTACCGTGTCATAAAAGAGAATCAAACGGTTAGACAACGGTATTTCTACTTCACGTCCCAGAATCCGTATCTTATCTCCTTTATTGAATTGAAGAATAAAATGGTATACAGGCTCCTCATCGGATATCCCCTGCATAATCGGCACTTTTTTATTATCCTTGATGACTGTTGTCCCTTCGTGATCCATCATTTCGGATACTTGCTTGCATCTGTCGGTCAAATGTACATTAACAGGAAATCCCATCGTCCCTATTGCCGCTGCTGCCTGTGCACAAGTGCCTCCCAGAGCAAATTCGGATACAAATTTTTCCTTCAGATAATTACATACTTCTATATTAGTAATATCGAAGTTACCGCCGAGCCCCCGCATCAAATAATAACTACTGATTCGCGCGAAGTCCTCCAGCGTATTCATGACATCGCCTTCTTTGACATAAGGTTCTTCTTTCAAATAGGCGTCCAGTATTTCATTGTATATCTTCGAATCCCATCCTAAAACTACATCCAAGTTGCTCGTATATGCAAATACGGGTGCCTTCAGCTCCTCTTTACTATATGCGACAAGCAAAGGATTCTCATCGAGATATTGCTTATATTTATCTACATACGGCATTTCAAAAACACATCCTTCTACCCGATAATTCTTTACCTCCGAAGCGAATTATATACTGTCTTTCCTGCTTCATCTTTATATTTATTTTTAAGTTTTACTTCTATTAATTATTTAATGTAAGTATACATATAAAAGTGAGTTTTGTCAACATATTTCATGAAAAAATATATTTTTTCATGAAACTTTTTATCTTTATTGTTTATTTTTTACATATCACCCCTCTTTTTATTCAACTTTTCAGTCCTGTTTTTGTATATTTTGCACATTTTTCTTTTTGAGTATTTTGGGAAGAAAAAAGAGAATGGATGAAGCAAAAAATCCAAACTCTTTTTTATTCAACTGCTATTCTTATTTTGTTTATAATTTATTCTTAGTTTATTCTATTTTTATTCACAAATAATAAGAAGTTTATTCCTGTGCCTGAAGATAGCTGTGCATCGCCTCAAATATAATCTTTACAGATGTTGCTCCGGCATCCTGAAATCCTATAGAACGTTCCATCAGCGATTTTGCTCTGCCGAACTTCGCCACCATAGTCTTAGTCGCTTCCACGCCTTCTCCCGCCGCCTTCGCAGCTTCGCCCATGCAGAAAGTCAAATCTTCCTTGTCCGTCTTCTCAAGAGCCACTGCTGCCGGTTCCAGTGCATCCACCATTGTCTTATCGCCGATTTCTGCTTTTCCGCGCAGCTTAATCGCTTTCACGGCAGCGCTCATCATCTTAGAAAAAAGTTCTCCGTCAAGCTCGGTAATCGGCTCCAAGTCCTTAATACCTCCTAAAAACATCGAACCGAATATAACGCCTGACGCTCCTCCCATAGAATTAAGCATCTGCATACCCGTCGTTTTGAACACATCGTTGATTGTCGCAAAATCATCTCTGGACATAAGCGCCGTTTTTGCTTTTTCCATGCCACCGGACATCCCGATTCCATGGTCCCCGTCCCCGATCTTGCTATCCACTTCCGTAAGATATTCTTTGCTTTCTATAATAGCATCGCATGCAGCAATGACCATCTGTTTACAGGTTTCTACATTAATACTTTTCATGTCAAAGCCTCCCTCGCATAATATGGAGAACAACAAGGAGCGTTGTAATATTTTTTCAATTCTTCGTCCAGCCTTAAAATAGTGATAGAAAATCCGCCCATTTCCTGGCAGGTGCACCAATTCTTTATCTCGGCATCATGCACTATTATTCCTTCGCTCTTCAAATGCTTGTCCAGTTCATAATACACCGTATTGAGTTCCAAAAGCGTTGTGGAACCCAGACCGTTTACAAGAACGGCTACCTCATCCCCCGAATGAAGAGACATCTCCTCTTTCAATTCGCTGTACATGCGGTCCACCAATTCATTTGCCGGTTTCATGGTCGTCCGCTCAATTCCCGGTTCACCATGCATTCCCATTCCGAATTCTATCTCGTCCTCGCCAAGTTCAAAGGTGGGTTTGTTCAATCCCGGAATGGAGCCGGGCGATGTTGCCAATCCGATAGTATTTATCTGATTTCTCGCCTTCTCAGTCACACGCACCACTTCTTCCAGAGAGAGACCGGCATCACAGGCTGCTCCGGCAATTTTTATTACGTAAATATCCCCTGCAATGCCTCTTCGGTCTTCAATCCTGTCTTTCGGGGCGGATGCACAATCATCCCACACACGTACATGTGCGGTTTTTATATCCTCAAAGCCGCACATTTCTTCAGCCATATCGAAATTCAGGTTATCTCCTTCGTAATTTCCGTAGATAAACAAAACTCCCTTGCCTTCATCTACCGCTTTTGCAGTTTCCGTAATTACCTGCGGATTCGGAGATGCGAATATGTTGCCGTTGGCAGATGCATCGGCCAGACCTTTTCCTACAAATCCCGAGAAAAGAGGTTCATGCCCGCTTCCGCCGCCAATGACTAGGGAAACCTTCCCTTTTCTTCTATTCTTATAGACAATACAATTCGTTTCCGGAACCGCCTCGAAAAATTTACTGTAGGCTGCCAGAAATCCTTGTGTACTTTGTGTCACAATGTCACCGCTTTGGTTTAAAATTTTTTTCATGTCATCCATCCTCAACTTAGTGCTTATTAAATCATCTTAGACAGTTCGTAATATTTTACTTTATCATCATCGTTAAATAATCTAATCTTCTGCTCGCATACTTCCTGCATAGCTTTTACACTGTCCGGATATAATTCAAAAGGCTCGCGAATCTTCTTATCTTCCAATGTAATACGAAGTCTCTGATAGAAAGCATCCTTAATATCTGAAGAAATATTTATCTTATTAACGCCGCGTTTTACTGCTTCTGCAATTTCAGAATCCTTATTGCCGGAACCACCGTGGAGTACAAGCGGAACAGATACTTTACTTTTAATTTCCGAAAGCAGATCCTGCTTCAACTCCGGTTTCATTCCTGCCGGGTAAATACCGTGTGCTGTTCCGATAGCAATAGCTAGAGTATCGCATCCTGTTTCTTCTACGAAACGAACTGCATCTTCCGGTTTTGTATATATGATTTCTGCTGTACCGCCTTCTGTGTCGCCATCTGTCGTTCCGATCGTTCCGAGCTCACCTTCTACGGAAACTCCAAGAGGATGTGCGAGTTCACATACCTTCTTTGTAATTGCTACGTTTTCTTCGAAAGGCAAATGAGATGCATCGATCATAACTGAAGTAAATCCTGCGCGAATAGCACGAACAATCGGTTCCCATCCGCTGTGATCCAAGTGAATACATACCGGCACTTTTGATTTGTTGGCACGGTCAATACACATCTTTAAGAAACTGTCTCCCTGAAACTCCAATTCAAACGGATGAATTGCCAGAATAACCGGTGCCTGCAATTTCTCGCAAGTATCCATTACACCGTTTAATATCTGACCTGTTCCGATATTAAATGCGGGTACGGCAAAATTACGCTCGTTTGCAACTTTTAAAAGCTCTTTCATGTTAAGTAACATATTTGTTTCCTCCTTTGGTTTATGCAGCTTTGTCATATTCTTAATCGCACTTTTATAAAGCACTTTTGAAAACATCATAACTCTTGCTTTACTTTCTGTCAATCTTTTATGAAATTTTTTTTCTCATTTTTTGTCCTTTTACTATGATTTTTCATAATATTCATGTTTATTATCCAAATATCCATGTGCGTTTTACAAACTTATTACTTGAAGTGAAATTTTATTTCTTGCTTTTTCATTTGATTGATACTACAATGAGATTACAAATTATTGACTGACATATTTCTTTCATATTTTTCCCTAATATTTTTTTATTAAACATAAATACTATTGCTAATGCTAATAAAAAACAAAAATATAAGACAAATGCAGCCTTGTCATAAACAGAACCAAAATCAAAAGGAAAAATACGAGAAAAGTCAGAAATAAAATATAACTGAATCAGAATTAAGAAAGGAGAGCAAATATGACTAAAAACAAATACATCGGACATCCTCTTCAGTTATCCGGTGTGGAAGAATACCGGCTTCTCGGAGGAAAAGGAGACGGTATGCACCTTCTTCGCGTTCGTAACGGACTTGGCATTGACATGACCGTTTGCGCAGACCGCTGCTGTGATATTTCAGAGCTTTATTTCGACGGTTCGCGCATGAATTACACTTCTCCCTCCGGCTATGTAAGTCCCCAATATTTTCAGGAAGGACGCGACGGTTTCGGTTTTCTGAAATCCTTTAACTGCGGCTTGCTCACAACATGCGGTCTCCAGAACATCGGTGTTCCGAATGAAGATGAAGGAAAACTACACGGGCTTCACGGCTCCATAGGAAACATACCTGCGGATCATATCTATTATGAAACCGACGATGATGCAATCCACATTCACGCCACAATGAGAGACCATATTATTTTCGGTGCAAAGTTGACGCTCAAGCGCACTATAACCGTAGGGCTTACTGATAATATAATTACAATTGAGGATACTGTATGCAACGAAGGCTCCTCGGAGGAAGCCGTTATGCTTCTTTATCATCTGAATATCGGCTATCCGCTTCTGGATGAGACGACCAAGCTGGAAATCAACTCTTCCGAAGTACTTCCAAGGGATGCCAGAGCTGCGGAAGATTTGGACACCTGGAATAAAATGTTAAAACCCGTTCCTAACTTCGTAGAGCAATGCTATTACCACAAATTTACCGAATCCACCGCAAAGGTTCGTGTAAGCAACGAATCGATAGGAAAAGGATTAGAGCTTTCCTTCGATACAGGCGTTTTCCCGGAATTTACCGAGTGGAAGATGATGGGCGAATATGATTACGTGTTAGGAATCGAGCCATGCACCAATACGCTGGAAGGACGAAGCGCCATCCGCGAAAAGCAGCAGCTGCAGTTCTTAGCGCCGGGTGAATCCAAGAAGTTTGCCGCACAGATATGCTTATTCAGAACAAAATAAATTAATATTAATTTATTTCACACTTAATTTCACATTACATTTAAGGAGGTACGAACAATGAGTAACGTAAGAAAACTATTTGAACAAGGAAAAGGTGTTTTTCATCTGACTCCCACATGGGTTCCCCGCGGATTTAACGAACCCGGCCATCGACTTAAACTGCATCCCGATGATTACTATGCTTTCGGCATGGATCGCGGCGGTATATGCGAACGTTGGCTCGGCTCTACGACAGTTGCGTTAAACGGTCCGAAAACAGGCGCAACAGAAGGTATGAGCTTTGTTTATGACGATCAAACCGGAGAAAAAATATTATTTAAAGATTGTGTAGACGAATTGGGTGCTGACTTAATCGGTGAAACTCTCCAGGAAAAATACGGTACCTGGCCTACTTTCGCTAAATTATACGACTATGACAAGCCGTTATTCCACCATCTGCACCTTACCGAGGAAATGGCAAACCGCATAGGCATGCACGGCAAACCGGAAGCTTATTACTTCCCCGTACAGTATAACTCTTCTTATCTGGGACGTTTCCCGCTCACATACTTCGGATTCGATCCGTCCACTACCAAAGAGCAGGTAAAAGAATGTCTGCGTAACTACGACAAAAAAGATACGCGCATCACGGAATTGTCCCGCGCTTACCGCATTCAACTCGGTACGGGCTGGTATACGCCGGCCGGTGTTATCCATGCTCCCGCATCTCTTGTAACCTTTGAGCCTCAGTGGAACAGCGACGTCAACACAATTATGGAAAATGTTACGATGGGTGAGGTAAATCCTCATCATCTCCTAACAGACTGCCAGCCGGATTCGGAAAAAGATAATATCGAGGCTTTATTCAACCAGATAGACTGGGAAGAAAGTACACGCTCCGACTATAAAGAAAAATATTTCCGTGCTCCCAAGCTGCGTGAAACCAATCAGAAAGGTCTCGTGGAAAAATGGGTTGCTTATGCTAATGACTGGGTAGCTGCAAAAGAGATTACTGTTGCACCGAAAGCAACCGTTACGATTAAAGACGCTGCTTGCTATACAGCACTTGTTGTTCAGGGTCACGGCACCTTCGGCGAATTTGAATGCGCAGCTCCTGAGCTGTTGAGATTCGAAGATATATCCGGAGACGAATTCTTCGTATCGGAAGCTGCTGCCGGCAAAGGCATCACTATTACAAACACCGGTTCCTTTGAACCTCTCGTTATTTTGCAGAACTTCGCTAACAATAACAAAGAAGTTCCGACTACCGTCTAATTCTTCAGTCATAACTATATCAAAATGATATAAAAAGAAAAACGCTCAAGAGTCCTTAAGGATTCCTGAGCGTTTCCTTTTTTATAACTTTATAGCTTTTTATAGCATCTTACCATTGTATCTACATTTTCACACATGCCGTCGACTAGTTTCTTTCCCAGCCGGCTTCTATCTTCTTGTCCAATTCCTCAAACGACAGAAGTCCGCCCAAAGCATCGTAGTTCTCCACGCAAGCCGCTCCCGAAGCCGCCGCATAATCCACACACTTCTCCCATGGATAGCCTTTTAGTATGGCTGTCAAAAAAGCGGCGATGCAAGTATCTCCCGCACCTGTAGCGGACAGTACCTTATGCGGCTTGAAGCTGCGGGCAAAGTGGCTTACACCGCCCCAATCGCTTACAATATCCCGCAAATCTTCTCCGATACCCTCCAGTGCTTTCTGCTCGTTTGTGGCAAAGTACAATCCGGCGCTTCCGCATTTTATCAGGATTACTTTGGCTCCCCATTTTAAGAGTGTATCCGCAAGAGGCTTTACATCCTCTTTATGTAAGATTGAAGCCATATCTTTTCCTCCCGCTCTTTGCTTCCACTCCTTGAAACGGGACTTGTCCAGCATATAACATAATTCTTCCGCACTGGGAACAAAGATATCGAGATAAGGCATAACCCCCTTCAATATCTTCTGCCAATCTATCCTTCCCACTTCGGCGTGCTCATCGATACCGCATGTATCCAGGGATGTGGTAACTCCGAGAGACTTAACGCGCTTGAATATTTCTATCAGTTCCTTTCCGTCGTCTTTGTACATTCTATACATGGCAGGCGGATAACCAAAATGGAACAATTTCGCTTTTTCCACCAACTCATAATCGATATCTTCCGGTCCGAAAGTATCGTTCCCGCCCGGATAATGAAGAAAAATCCGATCTATTCCGGCCGGTGCCAGCACAACAGAATACGCGGTTCCCTCTTTTTCGGAAATAATCATATTTTCCGTAGTCGTATAGTTTAAATATTGCTGCAGTACAATTCGGCCAAAATCGTCATTCCCGACTTTTCCCATCAGCCTCGCTTCGACTCCGAATTTACACATGGCAAGCCCTGTATTGGACACACATCCTCCCGGATGAATATCCGCATTCCCCATAAATACTGTTTTAGACGGAATCAATATCTGTCCAATTTCCTCCACTTCAGGTGTAATGAAGACCGGAGTGATGTCCAGACACGTTAATCCCGCAACTACCGCTTCCAATGTTTTTTTCTGCATATTTTTCATCCTTTCCTGCATATCTGCCTTACTTTTTAGCAATTTTTAACACTGAAACTACTGCTTTCTCACTTTTTTTGGACATATTTATCTTTTTTCCCATGCATACACTATATCATCTTTTTCTTTTTTTACAATCCCTTCTTTGCTTTTTCTATTAACACTGGCAGAATTTTAAAAAATATGTATAATTATTATATTAACTTGTAAACGTTATTTTAAAATCGAATTCAGTATAAAAGAAAGCAGGTCATACCCATGAAACAATCGCATCTGAACGACAAACCGGAAAGCAGCATCGTGCGCGTTGCAAAATATATATTGGAAAAAGGCGAGACTTCCAAAAACGAAATCGCTTCTGCCTTAAACCTCAGTATGCCCACTACTTTGCAATGCGTAAAAGACTTAATGAATCAAGGAGTCATACAGGAAGTGGGGGAATATGAATCCACCGGCGGACGCAAAGCAAAAGCTCTTTCTGTCGTCGAGGCACTGCACTATTCCGTGGGTATCGAAATTACCGCTAACCATATTTCCTTCGTTATTATCGATATGAAGACAAATATAATTGATTCTTTGCGCATTCGTCTCGTCTTCCATCATGCGGAACGCTATTATGCCACTCTTGCCAAGAAATTAAAACAATTTATCTGGGACTCTAATGTCCCGGAGAGCAAGATTCTCGGAGTCGGCATCTCCATTCCGGGCATCGTCATAAGCTCCGAAAACCGTTTGGTCATATCCCATGTTTTGTATTTAAAAGATATTGACCTGAATTCTCTCGCTAAACACATACCCTATCCGGTATGTTTTGAAAACGATGCCGTATGTGCCGCAATGGCGGAATTAAAATATCCGCATCACAATATGTTATACCTTTCTTTGAGCAATTCCGTCGGTGGCGCTATTTTTCTGAATAATGAGCTCTATTACGGCAACCATTTCCGCAGCGGCGAATTCGGGCATATGGTTATTGAGCCGAAAGGGAAGCAATGCTACTGCGGTAAATGCGGATGTGCGGATGCCTACTGTTCCGCACGGATTCTCGCGAGCCATACAAAAGGCAACTTAGGCGCCTTTTTCAAGAAATTGCAGGATGGAGACGCAAGCATACATACCGTATGGCATAACTACCTGAAATATCTTGCCATTATCGTTTCCAACTTACATCTTACTTTTGACTGCGATATCATTCTCGGAGGCTATGTGGGCAGTTACATCCAACCATACATTCCGGAATTATGGGATTACATGCAGGAATATCTACTGTTCGATCAGGATAGCAGCTTCCTTCATCCGTGCCGTTTTCAGCAGCATGCGGCGGGCGTCGGCATTGCCATGCATTTTATCAATCAATTTTTCTCGAAAATAAACTGATTTCCGCAAATTAATCAAAAAAATTTTTTTCATAAAATTATTCCTTGTATCCCTTGACAAAACCTCTTTCTTGTACGATAATTAAATTACTTTAATAAAGTATTTTATTTAAGTTTTTTATTCAGGAAAGAGGTGCTTTTATGTTGCAGCAAGTTATGAGCAGTCCGGGTGTCATTGAGTTTCGCGAGATTCCGCTTCCGGTTCTCGGAGACAATGATGTCCTCATAAAAATTATGAAAATAGGAATCTGTGGATCAGATATCCACGTTTATCACGGCAAACACCCTTTTACCTCCTATCCCGTTACGCAGGGGCATGAAGTATCCGGCGAAATAGCAGCGTTGGGCGCAAATGTAAATACCTTTAAAGTTGGTCAGAGAGTAACCATTCAACCCCAGGTAGTATGCGGAAAATGTTATCCCTGTACTCACGGAAAGTATAATTTATGCGAAGAGCTAAAGGTTATGGGATTCCAGACAACAGGCGTTGCTTCCCACTATTTCGCGGTGGATGCTTCCAAGGTAACTCTTCTTCCCGACGATATGTCCTTTGATGAAGGTGCTATGATCGAGCCTCTTGCTGTTGCAGTCCATGCGGTTAAGCAGGCCGGAGACGTAAAAGGTCTTAAAATTGTAGTTTTGGGAGCAGGTCCTATCGGTAATCTGGTAGCACAAACCGCAAAAGGATTCGGCGCACAGAGCGTTATGATAACGGATATCAGTGACTATCGTCTGAAAAAAGCGACAGAATGCGGCATCGATTATTGTGTAAATACGAAGGACACGGATCTGGGCGATGCGATTCTCGAAGCATTCGGCCCCGATAAAGCCGACATTATCTATGATTGCGCAGGCAATAACATCACGATGGGACAAGCAATTAAATATGCGCGCAAGGGAAGTACTATCATACTCGTCGCAGTCTTTGCAGGAATGGCAACCATCGACTTGGCAGTTGCTAACGATCATGAACTGGATATCAAGAGCACTATGATGTACCGCAATGAGGATTATGTGGATGCTATCAGGCTGACAGATGAGAAGAAAGTACATCTGGCTCCTCTCATTTCAAAGCATTTTGCTTTCGAAAAATACCTGGATGCCTATAAATATATAGAGGCTAATCAGGAAACAACTATGAAAGTTATTATTAATGTACAAGAATAATTTCTTATAAATTAAATAAAAATTTTAGGAAAGGAAGTTTTTTATGTCATATTTAGATGAGCTTTTTGGATTAAAGGGTAAAGTAGCTATCGTAACCGGCGGAGGACGCGGAATCGGTCAGGTCGTTGCCGGAGGATTGGCAAAAGCCGGCGCAGAAGTTGTAGTACTCGGAAGAAGCGGTGCCGATGAAACAATCAACTCCATTACTAAAGACGGCGGTAAAGCCTATTTCATAGCTTGCGATGTTACAAAGGAAGAACAGGTGGATGCCGCTCTCGCTGAGATTATGAGACGTTCCGGTTCTATCGATATCGTTTTCAATAACGCCGGTATCTGCATGCATCAGAGTACATTTGAAGCGACTATAGAAGAATTCCGTCAGGTTGTTGACTGTAATCTGACCGGAGAATTCATCGTATGCCGCGCAGCCGGCAAGATTATGATTGACAATCATATCAAAGGCAGTATTATCAACATGGCATCTATGTCCGGAAGTATTGTAAATATTCCTCAGTGGCAGTGTTCATACAATGCCTCCAAGGCTGCCGTTATTCATATGACGCGTTCCCTTGCCGCAGAATGGGCATTGGAAGGTATCCGCGTCAACAGCTTAAGTCCGGGCTATATCTCAACACCGATGTCAGTGGATACTCCTCAGGAATTAAAGGATGCCTGGATGCCGTTAATCCCAATGATGCGCATGGGAACACCGGAGGAATTAATTCCGGCAGTTCTTTATCTTGCAAGCGATGCTTCCGGATATACAAGCGGAAGCGACATCATCGTTGACGGCGCTTATACCTGTGTATAACTTTCTTCTCTATTATTCTTCACATTCTCCCGAATCACATAAAATGATTCGGGGGATTTTTATGTGATTAATTACAGCAAATTATTTAATTTCTTGATTTTAATGTAGAAATATGCCGGATGATGTGTTATACTTTTTTGAAAAAAATAAAGAGGGAGGTCTTTTCTTGGAAAGCAAAAAAATTATTCAAGTTGAAGATAAGGTACCGGCAAGTCTCTTGTTTCCGTTGTCCTTACAGCACATGTTCGCGATGTTCGGAGCATCCGTATTAGTACCTATCATCTTCCAAATCAATCCATCCGTCGTACTGTTGATGAACGGTATCGGCACGTTATTATTTTTCCTTATTACCAAAGGCAAAGCACCCGCATATCTCGGTTCCAGCTTTGCTTTTCTTGCGCCGGCGGGTCTCGTAATCTCAAAATGGGGATATCAAGATGCTCTGGGCGGTTTCATTGCAGTAGGTTTGGGGCTCTGCATTCTTTCTTTTGTTATTTACAAATTCGGTATTAAATGGATCGACATCGTTCTTCCCGCCGCGGCTATGGGTCCGGTTGTCGCTCTCATCGGTCTGGAGCTTGCAGGAACAGCAGCTTCCACAGCCGGAATTCTTCCGGGTGCCGACGGCACTGTTGATTCCAAAAATGTAATCGTATTCATCGTTACTCTGGCATTCGCTATTTTCGGAAATGTACTCTTTAAAAAGTTCTTTGCTGTCATCCCCATTTTAATTGCAATTATTGCCGGATACATCACTGCACTGATTACCGGAGTTGTCGAACCCGCCGTCGTTTCCGATGCAGTTCACACAAGCTTCTTCGTTATGCCTAATTTCCAAGCACCCCACTTTAACTTTGAAGCAATTATTATGATCTTTCCTGTTATTCTCGTACTCGCTTCAGAGCATATCGGACACCAGATTGTAACGAGTAAGATCGTGGAAAGAGATCTTCTTAAGGATCCCGGATTACATCGTTCTTTATTCGCTGACGGGCTCTCCACTGTGCTTTCCGGCCTTGTCGGTTCAGTGCCGACGACGACCTATGGCGAGAACATCGGCGTAATGGCAATGACCAAGGTCTATTCCATACAGGTAATCGGAGGCGCTGCCGTTCTTTCTATTATTGCTTCCTTCGTGGGACCTGTTGCGGCTTTGATTCAGACTATTCCGGGCCCCGTCATCGGAGGCATTTCCTTCCTCTTATACGGTACTATCGGTGCTTCCGGTATCCGCGTCATCGTCGACGGACGAGTAGATTACAGCGGCAGCCGTAACCTGACACTTACTTCCGTAATTTTTGTTGTAGGTCTCTCCGGCATTGCGCTCACTATCTTCAACGTGACGCTTACGGGTATGGTTCTTGCTGCTATCGTCGGTATGATTCTGTCGCTGCTGTTCTATATTTTTGATAAGCTGGGATGGACAAACGATAAGAACTAAGCTGATAATGTCCGTTCTTTTATTTTGTGGCTATGGCGACCGGAAAAGTATTATTTCTTTTCCGGTCGTTTTTCATATTCTGCGGAGATTTCCGGAATCTTTGATGTGATTCCTTATAAATCCAAATTCCCTTATTATTTAGCTATTTTCCATACTTTCACTGTTTTGTTTTGTATAAATGATGTATAATGAAAGAACGAATAAAAACAAAACATGCCTTTTTGAGGAAATGATATATGACAGTCTTTCACAGATTCTTTTCTAAAGATGCTTCATTATACAAAACGTACAAAGGACAGTTTGCAGATGCATTCATTACCTTTTTCTTGCTTTTTCTGGCTACTCTTCTTTCTCTGGTTTATTGGGATATATCCCAAAATGCCGGAAATGTAGCGCTTTTATATGTTTTAGCCCTAGTACTGATTGCAAGAAAAACAAGCGGATATTTCTGGAGTATTTTTGCATCCCTTGTCGGCGGCATATGTGTGAATTTTCTTTTTGTTTACCCATATTATTCACTGCACTTTACCTTCTCCGGTTATCCGGTCACACTCTTGGGCATGCTTGCCATCGCACTGACCACCAGTACGGCATCTACAAGCATGAAACGGCAGATGCAGATGCTTGCCGACAGAGAAAAATTGCTGATAGAAGCCGAAAAAGAAAAAATGCGTGCCAACCTATTGCGCGCAATTTCCCATGATTTGAGGACTCCGCTCACCAGTATTATCGGTGCCAGCACTTCTTATCTTACGAATAATCATATTCTGAATGCGGAACAGAAAAACGAATTAGTGTCTCATATCTATGAAGATTCCAACTGGCTCTTGAACATGGTGGAGAATCTTCTCTCCGTTACCCGTATTCAGGATGGGGTAGCCAATGTCAGCAAATCCTATGAATCCATAGAAGAAGTGATTTCGGAAGCTGTTATCAGGCTTAAAAAAAGGCTGCCTGACGCACAGCTTTCCGTGCAGGTGCCCGATGAACTCATTATGATTCCTATGGATGCAATATTGATTGAACAGGTTCTTTTCAATCTGGTAGAAAACGCTGTTCTTCATTCTAAGAGCGATTTTCCTATCTTCTGCTATGTAGATCAGACTGAAGATTTCGTTACTTTCCACGTCAGGGATTACGGTATCGGAATCTCTCCCGATAGGCTGTCTACTATATTTGACGGCACCGCCTATACCGGGAACTCCTCTTCCGACAGTTCCAGAGGCATGGGAATAGGGTTATCCATATGTAAAACTATAATTACCGCACATAAAGGGAAAATTAACGTGAAGTCCCACGACAAGGGAACCGAATTTTATTTTATACTTCCAAAAGCGTAACAGAATTTACTTGGTACTAAAAAGGAGTTCAGATTGAAATGAGTGCAAAAACAACCATTATCATCATTGAAGACGAAAAAAATATCTGCAATTTTATGGCGACTACCCTTACTGCTCAAGGCTATAAGATTATAACCGCCGCTAATGCGAAATCCGGCTTGTCTCTTATTACCTCCTGCTGCCCCGATCTGATTCTTCTGGACATGGGCCTTCCCGATATGGACGGCATTGATGTCATTAACGAGATTCGCGGATGGTCAAGCATTCCTATCATCGTTATATCCGCACGGACACAGGAACATGAAAAGGTATTGGCGCTGGATACCGGAGCGGATGATTATATTACCAAGCCTTTCGGGCCTTCCGAACTTTTTGCCAGAATCCGCACAGCACTAAGGCACAGTAACCGTTTAAATACGGGAGCCCGGTTGACCTTGCGGCCATATGAAGCGGACGGACTCGTTATCGACTTCGAGAAACATCTGATTACGCTGCGCGGAAACGAGATTCATCTGACGCAGGTCGAATTCAAAATAATTTCTCTTCTAGCGCAGAATTCCGGGAGAGTTATGACATATGATACTATTATTTCTAATGTGTGGGGCCCGTATGCCGATGACAACAACCGCATATTACGGGTAAATATGGCAAATATCAGGCGGAAGCTGGAAAAAAATCCGGCGGAGCCTCACTATATATTCACGGAGATCGGTATCGGCTACAGGATGCTCGAGGATAAAGCAGGATGATGAATTATTATTCCTCAGAATTCATCATCCTTCTCTCACAGCCCTCTCTGCCGCAACCGGTACATAATGCCTGCTCCCTTCGCATATCCGGCTCTTCCTCCTGCATTAGCACCGTATATGCCACACTTTTCTTCGGCATCAGCACGTAAGCAGCATTGTAAAAGATTTCTTCCTGGTCAAACGCATCCACAATTTCCGCTATGTCCTCCATAGGACGTTCTGTTCCCGGGAATTCATATTTCCCACACCACAATCCTGTTTTTTCATGAAGAAAATCATCTCCTTTGGCATAAGCTTTTGCGAGCTGCTCCGTTGCGATACATTCCATCATATAAGCTTCCGACAATCTTCCTTCTTCCATAAAGCGGTTCTGTATATCGTCCACTTTTTTCCCCAGTGTCATAAGGACTGACGCGCGATCTGTCTCTTTTTTGCTCCATGCAAAATAAGCGGACACCATATTATTCTTAAAATATTTCTTATATATTTCCATTAACAGAGGAAGGCCGATATCCCCGAAATGATATCGACCGCATATATCCCTCAAATCAGTTGCACAAAGATCGATTGACACTAATCTGTGTTCTTTCCGTTCATTCTCCATAGTAAAGCCGACCTCCGCTACTTTGCGCGCATCGCACGCATAGCATTCAGTATTGCTATAACCGCTACTCCTACATCCGCGAACACCGCCGCCCACATGGTAGCTATTCCGACTGCTGCCAATAATAATATCAGTACTTTTACTCCGATTGCAAATACTATATTCTGTTTTACTATGATAAGCGTTCTCTTTGATATCTGTATCGCTTTTGCAATCTTTGAAGGTTCGTCTGTCATGATTACCACGTCCGCAGCTTCAATCGCCGCATCCGAACCTAAACCTCCCATAGCAATGCCGATATCCGCCCTTGCCAGAACCGGGGCATCATTCATGCCGTCGCCGACAAAAATCAACTTACCTTTTTCCGATTTATTCCCGAGCAGTTCTTCTACCCGATCCACCTTGTCTTTCGGCAATAATTCGTAATATACCTCCGCAATTCCAAGTTCTCCGGCTACGCTGTCCGCTGTCTTTTTTTGGTCTCCGGTTAACATAATTATCTTATTCATGCCGGCAGCTTTCAATCCGTCGATCGCCTGCTTCGCATCCGCTTTGATCTCATCCGCAATGACGACATAACCGAGATAATCCTTATCTCTTGCCACATGAACAATCGTACCGATTTCTTCCGCTGTTTGTGCCTGGATCTGTTGTTTTTCCATCCATTTACTGTTTCCCGCATAAATACGGCTGCCATTGTATACCGCACATACTCCGTGTCCCGCGATTTCCTCTACATCGCTTATAAGCGATTTATCAATAGCATAATGATAAGCCGTAAGCAACGATTGGGAAATCGGATGGTTCGAATAGCTTTCCGCATATGCTGCGTTTTCCAGAAGCTCGCCTTCCGTTATGCCTTTCGCCGGAACAATTTTCGTTACCGCAAAAGTGCCTTTTGTGAGCGTTCCCGTCTTATCCATAACCACAATTTCCGCATCGGACAAAGCTTCCAGATAATTGCTCCCCTTCACGAGGATTCCTGCTCTGCTGGCTCCGCCGAGTCCTCCGAAAAAACTTAACGGAATACTTATAACTAACGCACAAGGGCAGGAAATAACGAGGAAACTGAGTGCCCGATATATCCAGGTAGTAAAACCGCCGCCCAGAATAAGAGGCGGAACAAATGCCAGAAGCACCGCACAAATAACTACAACGGGGGTGTAATACCTTGCGAATTTTGTAATGAAATGCTCCGCTTCCGATTTCTTGCTTCCTGCATTTTCTACCAGTTCCAGTATTCTAGCTACGGTAGATTCCCCGTAGACCTTATTCACTTTTACTTCCAGCACGCCGGACAGGTTTACGCATCCGCTTATTATCTCTTCGCCCTGCGCCACATCTCTCGGAATACTTTCGCCGGTAAGCGCCATCGTATCCAGAGAAGAAGAACCCTTTGTGACAGTACCGTCAAGAGGAATTCTTTCGCCGGGTTTAACCAATATCGTTTCTCCGATAACCACATCCTCGGGACTTACCTCTTCGGTATTTCCTCCCCGGATAACATTGGCATAATCGGGACGGATATCCATAAGCTCCGCAATAGATTTTCTGGATTTACCTACCGCATAGGATTGGAACCACTCGCCCACTTGATAGAACAACATAACAGCTACCGCTTCCGGATACTCTCCTATGAGAAAAGCTCCTATCGTAGCGATGGACATCAGAAAATTCTCATCGAATATCTGACCGTGTCCGATATTCTTTACTGCTGCTTTTACAATCTCTCCGCCTATCACAAAATAAGCGAACAGAAATAATCCCAGTTCTATGTTTTCATTCAGATTCGGTATAATATACGGCACCAAGATCGCTAACAGATACAGCAAAGCACCTATGCCGATTCTTCTCAACAATTTTTTTAGCTTCTTACTCATCTCGCAAGCCCTTCGCTTTCCATACATACTGTCATTGTGATGCTATTTTTCAACCACTTCCACATCCGGCTCGAATTTCTTCACTATTTTCCTGATTTCCTTTGTAATGCCTGCTGCCTCAGTCTCATCCACATCTATTACAAGTTTCTGAGTCAGAAGTGTTACTGTGCTGCTTTTAACTCCTTCGAGCTTCCCTACGGCCGTTTCAATCTCCGCTGCGCAATGCGCACAATCCAGGTCCTCCAAAATATAAGTTTTCTTCATTTCTTCTCCTCCTAATGATTCTTTTCATTTTATTTTTTTATATTGCAAGCCAAAGATATTCTTCCGGCACTTTGCCATACATATATTTATTCATCCTCTTCAATATGATCCAGACCTTGTCTTAAGATTGTTTTAATATGACTGTCTGCAAGGGAATAAAATACCGTTTTGCCTTCCCTCCTGTTTCTTACCAGATCCATCTGCTTCAGAGTACGCAGCTGGTGGGAGATCGCCGACTGTGTCATATTTAATAGCTGCGCCAGATCACATACACACATGTCCGAACACATAAGAACATATAATATCTTAATTCTGGTAGAATCAGCAAACACCTTAAAAAAATCCGCCAAATCGTATAGCTTATCTTCCTCCGGCATTTGCTCATTTACCTGGTTAATGATCTCTTCATGCACGTGGATGTATTCACAGTTTTCTATCTTCTCCTGTTCCTTCTTCACTGTTTGCTTCCTCCTTCTATACATATATTTTATAGTTAATTGTTATACATGTAAGTCGTGAAATTATCATATGAATTATTGTTCATATGTTCATTATATCAATATTTTATAATAAGTCAATATAGTTTTTTATGTAATGATAAGAAAATGCTCCCTATTGCATATTAAAAGGCTGTTTTATGCGAAATTCTGCATATAACAGCCTGCCCAGTTCTTAATATATTATTTTTTCCACAGTGTTTGCGGATAAAGTCCTTCTTTTTTCATCCTTTGAATCGCATCCACTACATTCTGTTTATCTTCTTTGTAAGTAACGCCGTACCAACGATCATAGGATTTTAACACGGTTACTTCCGCCTTCTTCTCTTCCAGCAGCTCATTTACCACGCTGGGTAAGAAATATTCGCATTTCAGTGGATTCTCACTTAACCCCTTTTCAAGAAATACCGGTAATCCTGCCTGGAGTTCTCTCATAAAGCTTGCGGAGAATCCCCACATATTCATGGAAACCGTGCTTCCTTCCGGGATAACATGCCAGGTTGCACCGTCATCCTCCGTATACGCCGTATCCTTCCCCCTTCTTTCAATATGTGTTCTCTCCGTAATCCCCTTTAAATAACCGTTTGCGTCGATCTCACATACGCCTCTGGCCACATGGCCGTTCTCTGTCAGCGTATTTTCCAGAATATATCCGACCATCGCATATTGATACTTCTCATCGTCTTCATGTGTCGTCAAATAGTCAAATATCTGTGCAAAAGCACTTGGTCCGTAATAATCATCTGCATTAATGACAACAAAAGATCCATCCACCTCATCCGCACAGGACAGTACCGCATGACCGGTTCCCCACGGCTTCTGTCTTCCCTCAGGAACCGCAAAAGGTGCCGGAATATTCCGAATCTCCTGAAATACATAGGATACTTCTATAAACGGTTCGATCCGCTTGCCGATTACTTCCTTAAAGTCGTTCTCATTTTCCCTTTTAATTACAAAAACAACTTTTTCAAACCCGGCTTTTACCGCATCATACAATGAAAAATCCATAATAATATGTCCGTATTCGTCTACGGGATCTATTTGCTTCAGTCCTCCGTAGCGGCTGCCCATACCTGCCGCCATAATTATCAGAACAGGCTTTTTCATTTCAATTCCTCCCTTTCCTATCAAAGCATTGATTTCTTTTTATAAAATATAGACTTTATTTTCCTACTTTCATAAGATATACTTTATATTATAATTCGACTATAATTTTTCATATTATAGCTCTTTATTATTGTATATCTTATTAGTGAAATTTGCACTAACTTTATTATTTTAACATAAAATTACAGTTTACGGAGGCTTAAATATGCTTTACGAAAGTATTTCTTTAAAAGAAGAGTTGATTATAGATAAAATAGTATTTATCCGCCATTATGAATACATGAGCGAGTTCACCCTAAAAGGGGAGTCTAATGATTTCTGGGTGCTGCTATATGTAGATAAGGGAACCGTCAATGTTACTGCCGATGCTCGGACATACACTTTGAACAAAGACGATATTATTTTTCATAAACCGAACGAACTTCACAGCATATACGCCAACGGCGCTGCCGCTCCCAATCTAATCGTCATCGGCTTCGAATGCAATTCTCACGCCATGAAGTTCTTTGAAAACAAGGTTCTCGAAGTCACTCCTTCCGAGCGCACATACTTGGGGAATATCATAAAAGAAGCTTATCTTACCTACTCCGGCCGCCTGGACGACCCTCTCGGTCAGCAAATGATTCGGAAAAAGAATAAGTCTATTCCATTTGCTTCCGAACAGCTCATTCAAATCTACTTACAGCTGCTTTTGATTCAGCTGATACGAAGCTGTGGTACGGAGAATCCCATCGCCGAAATACCCAAATCTTCCCGTCAGCGGAACGAGGATGAGCTCTTTTACAAGATTATCGCATATATGCAGGAAAACATCGGTTCCAAGTTGACAATACAGCAAATATGCAAAGATAATCTTATCGGTCGATCTCTTTTACAGAAGCTGTTCAAAGACCATACGAGCTGCGGTATTATCGATTACTTCTCCATCATGAAGATAAATGCCGCCAAGCAGCTAATCTGCGGACAGCAAATGAACTTTTCACAGATTGCGGAGAAGCTCGGCTATAATTCCATTCACTATTTCTCCAGACAGTTTAAACATATTGCCGGGGTAACTCCTTCGGAATATCTGGCATCCGTCAAATCCATGAATGAACCGCCGGCATCATAAAGCCTTAAGGCAATGACATCATATCCCAGACATCCTGATAAATCAAATTTATTCAAATGCCCTTAGCCGTTCCACAACGGATTTCTTATTTAGCTGTCGATTTATAATAGAGGAAATGATTACACACAATACGGCCATAAAACAAAGTAGGAGCAAAAAATTTAACCCAAAGAGCGTTGGATTGAAACCGGTAAACATGGATGAGGATGCCACCGTTACCGTAAGATAACTTCCTGCTGCCAGCATAATCCCACCCGATATAATGCAGAGCCTCAAGCTGTTTTTGAAAAGAAACCTCCAAAGCTGCTTTTTCGTCATTCCTACAGCTTGAAATATGAGTATCGTTTTTTTCTGTGCAAGCGTATCGGTAATTAGTGTATTCACCATATTGGATACTCCGATAATCCCTAACACCAACGCCAGGAACAATCCTAAGATTGTAATAGCTGTTTTCTGATGTGTATAATAATCTCTGTCCTCATGACGGGAGATTATACGAAGTTGAACATTATGTTCTTTTTCCAATAAACCCGTGAGTTCCTTTATTTGCTGTCCGTTAAGGCTCTCCTTTGAAATAATCTGTATACTCGATATGCGTTCTTCATAATTGGGATAAATAGATTGAAAAAGTGTGTCCGGCATCACAATATTGCCGTAACGGATGTTGCCGGTCCCATAGTTATCCATTCTTGTTATAACAGTCATCACCGTCAACTGTTTTGTTTGATACGTCTCTGTTACATCATCGTAAAAAGACAGATCCAAGACATCGCCTGCATGAATTCTCTTGCTTTGATCAATCTGTTTATCGGTCACATCTAAATAATCAACATCCTGATACAAAATATAGCTGCCCGATTTGAATGTGTCTGTATCGAGCTGTCCCTCTTGAACTTTTATATAGGCGGATTCCTGTTCCAGCCTTCGAGCAGGTAACCCGATGATTTCTAACTTTACGTTTCCATTGGGTAATAACTGAACAAAGTTATGGCTTCCTTGTGCTTGAGCGATTGCCTCAATCTCTTCCTTGAGCTTTCCTTCAAGCTTAACCTCCGCCAAAAAAGTCTCATACGTTCTTTGAGAAACGGTTTCTATCAAATCAGGCATGGTTTTCGCTCGGTATATGATATCAATGCTTTCTACAAAAGGCAGTTTTTCGATAGCAGAGGTGATTTCCTTTGAGATAGGCTTATAGGGCTCGTTTAAATCCCAGAAGCCGGCGGTATGAACAATTCCAGCCTCGTCTTGATTATGCCGGTTAACCATCTTCTCAACCTGATACCCGAAAGCCACATTGCAAACCATCAAGAAAATGATTCCGCTGAGTGCAAATGAAATAACGGTAAATACTTTGTTTTTATTGCGAGGGATAAAGCGGGTAGCCTCAATAGGTGAATAGGAGGCTGCTTTCCGAAGTGTCCAGGAGCAGCTAATCCAGACCGTAAGCCATGAAAATAAGACTGTGAAACACAGTATCAGCCATAAGTCGGGTTCTTTGTAGTAAAGATAGTAATCTGTCATCCGAATGACTTCCGGAGCCAATAGCAGACCTATTCCATATCCGGCTAGAATTCCTAAAAAAATACCTATGCAAGCTAAAAAGCGTATTTGCTTCATGTACATGGAGCGGAGCTGTTTCTTTGATGTACCGATGGTTTTCATCATTCCAAACCATCGGATATCCGATGCCAAGGAGATGGAAAAAACATTATGAATTAAAAAATACCCGCTCATCATGATCAGTAACACGAAGAAAAGTAAAGGAAGTACAAGCGTAAATGAATAAGCAAATTCCATATAGTACCTTGTTTGAATGGAATCTGCATCCACCAGTTCGCTTAAATCAGATAGTTCATTATAAACATCACTCTTGAGTAAAAACGGGTTCAGGTTGTTGAGCTTAACATAAATCAGGTTCTGATTTTTAGACAATTGAGGATTATAAGTGTCAATAAAGCCTCGAGCCGTATAAATTTCTTCATATATACTGCTGATATTTGCCAGTGGATTTTTATAGATTCCGCAGACTTTCATAGGAATCTCGGTTTCAAGCTCTTTTCCATCCTGCAATACAACTACTTGCAAGGGAAGCTCTGCACCCAATTCTTGTAATCCCAGCTTTTGTGCAAGCGTGTCCGAAATCAGAATTTGCGTGTGTTCTTGCGGGAAGTTGCCTTTAGCCAGGCTGATATAGTTGTGGGTATAAAAACCCTTATCCGGTGCAAGCAGCTCTGTCTGGACACCGGCAAACTCATCATTGTGCAAGGATGTCATGCTGCATTTTCTTACAAAGTCAGCCCATTCGACCTGTTCTTGCAGCACCACCTTTTTGTAGGTCGCTTTGCCGCCAATCAGCGCGCCGTCTGCTCCCGGTCCGGGGGCAGCTTCGGAGAATTCATACATGGTTGTAATGAAGCTGAATCCGGCTGTTAAGATAGCCGAAATCAAAACCGTTGTTAAGAAGACTGCCGTGACCATAACCAGACTGCGATTGCGATTGGCTTTCATATTTTTTACTGCAAGTTTCTTTACGATTTTTCTGTTATTATTTTTAAACATTGCATCGCCACCTCACACCACAATCCGTCCATCTTCAATCCGCACGATGCGATCGGCAAGCTGAGCGATTACATTGTTATGGGTAATCATAACGATGGTCTGATGGAATTGCTGACTTGTCATTTTCAGAAGTCCCAACACTTCCTGACTGGTCTTGCTGTCCAAATTCCCGGTTGGTTCATCCGCAAGGATGATAGCCGGTTTGGTTACCAGTGCTCTTGCAATTGCCACACGCTGCTGCTGTCCTCCTGAGAGGTTGTTTGGTAAGTTGTTCAGCTTTTCTGTCAGTCCCAACATCTTCACAACTTTGTCAATAAAATTTTTATCGGGCTTTTCACCATCTAACTCTATGGGTAGAACGATGTTTTCGTAAACATTCAAAATAGGTACAAGGTTATAATTTTGGAAGATAAAGCCAATATTTCTGCGCCGGAAAATCGTGAGTTGATCGTCATTCATTTTAGATAGCTCTTTTCCACTTACTTCCACGCTGCCGGAGGTAGGAGAGTCGAGTCCGCCGAGCATATGCAGCAGTGTAGACTTTCCGCTTCCGGATGTGCCGACAATTGCCACAAATTCGCCCGGCTCCACATTCAAATCAACACCATCCAATGCTTTCACAAGATTTGAATCAGTTCCATAGTATTTTTTTAGTTCATTTGTCTTTAATATGCTCATGGTAAGCCCTCCATTTTCACTTTATATTCTTTATTGTACAAAGCAAATGTCACCAAAAAGTTTCAAATATAAAATCATTTGTCACAGTTTCGAGACATTTTGTTCCACGCGAAGCTGCGCATCCTGCCCGGAGGGCTTTTTATTCTATAGGAAATGCGTCGCATTCCCTATAGAAATAAAAAAAGACAGCTTCAAAGCTGCCTTTCGTTTGGGAGGAACACCGAGAAGGTGGAACCTTTACCTATTTCGGATTTCACCTGAATATAGCCCCCCTGTTTAGTGATAACTTCGCGACACAGATAAAGGCCAATTCCGATGCCGCTGAACTCATGTACATCATCTTCGCGATAGAAACGTTTGAATATCTGTGCATAGTGTTGTTCCATGATGCCCTTTCCTGTGTCGGCAATGTCGACTTTGGTTACCATTTCCCATCGCACCGCTGCTACGGATATTCTACCGCCTGACGGTGTGTACTTCACTGCATTATCCAAAATGTTAAAAAGGGCTTCTGCTGTCCATTTTTTATCATGGGGAACAATGATGGCAGGATCACAATCCACGACTACTTCTATTTTTTTCGATCTGCCGTTCGTTCAATGCCGGAAAGTGCAATACCTATGGTATCATAAATTGGTGCGGGAGAGACGGAAAGGGTAATCACGCCAGTTTCCAGCCGGGACATCTTCACCATTGCCTGCATTAAGAAATCCAGCTTGTCAATTTGCGATTTCATCAATTCATGAAACTCCCGTGCTTTTTCCGGCGTAAGGTGTCGTTCCAGCAAAGTGGAATTATACATTTTCAGATTTGTCACCGGCGTTTTTACTTGATGAGAAATATCAGATGTTATTTCCTGTATGGATTGCTTTTCCTCCTGAACCTGTCTTTTTCCGTTCTGCATAATCTCGTATAGGCGCTGGAGCTTATAATTGAATTTTCCAATCAATGTCTCTGATTCTAACTCAAAGTTCATATCCTCCTTTTCGTTTACAATGTCATCAATACACCCATTCAAAGAATCAGAAAATGCCGTCAGTTTTCTTTTTATCAGGCTGATCAAAGTAATTCCCAGCAGAAGAATCAACAGGGAGAATATGATAGCTGCTCCAAGGATTACTCGGTTTTTGGTATTGTAAAATAAAATGATATAAAAACATACCGTAAGGACAAGAAAAGCGACACCAACTCCGATAAAGATTCCGTCTGTAGATAAATTCTTTTTCATTCCGTATCTCCTGCCCACAGGTAGCCCATTCCGTAAACTGTTTTAATATATTTTCTGCCCTCAGTTTCTATCTTGCTTCTTAAGCGATTGATATTGACGGTTAATGCGTGTTCGTCCACAAAGTTTGCATCTGAATCGTACAACTTTTCCAGAAGTACCTGTCGGGTAAGAAGTATACCGGGATTGTTCGCAAAGATTTTCAGAAATTTATACTCTGTGGGTGTGAAAACAATAGGTTCATTCTTAACGGTTGCTGTCAGCTTGTCGAAGTCTATTACAAGGTCTCCGCATATATAAAGCTTTTGAGCTTTCGGCCCACCCGACCGCTTCAAAACAGCGGCTACTTTTTTTCTAAAAATATTGATGTTGAACGGTTTTGTAATGTAATCATCTGCACCTAAATCAAAACCTTTCATTATATCGACTTCCAAATCGCGGGCAGTCAGAAAAATTACAGGGATATCCTGTGTAGACCTGATTTTTTTGCAAAGCTCAAATCCGTCACCGTCTGGCAGATTCACGTCCAAAATCACCAAATCAAAAGCTTCATTCTTTATTTTTTCAAGGGCTGCTACCGCATCATGAACGGGAACAATTTTATATGCATCCAGTTCAAGGTTATAGCACAAACCGGAATTTAACATCACATCGTCTTCTACTACGAGAATTTGTTTCATTCTATCGCTCCTTTTTTGACTTTTTATGCCATCAGAAGTCCTTGCTACTTTTTTCCTATGTTAATTATAATTTATATGGTCACAATATACAAGCCGGTCTACCTTTCATCCTATCTGTCGGGCATCCGTCCTCGCCTTGCAGTGCATAAGCAAAAGAAAAGCCGTAGGACCTGAAATCCTACGACTAATCTTAGAGCTATAAACATCCTTATTAACACGAGGCTTTCGCCACCCGCTTTAATTGTGTTCTTAAAATTTATCTATTGGTAATCTTCTTCGCCAATTCTCCACCGAGCATCGGTACTAAGGCCAGTATCAAAGAAACTGCAATCTGGTCAAACGTAAGCCTAACCGTCCCGAAGATCGGATTGAGAACAGGTATATAAATGCTCGCAAGCAAGAACGCCAAGGATGCAATTACGCATTTATTGAGATAACCGTTCTCGAAAACATGCATCTTGAAAATAGAAACCTTTTCGGACCGTGAAGAGTATGCACGGAGCAATTCACCCAATACCAACGCCAAGAAGCAGCCTGTACGCGCCACATCGAGGTTATCATGAAAATAATAACCATAAGAAAATGCCCCTAAGGTGCCGATAGTTAAAGCAATACTCTGGATTCCGACGGCAATCGCCATTTTCCGGTCAACGATAGGTTCGGAAGGATCTCTCGGATGACGATCCATCACACCGGGTTCTTCCTTCTCCATACCGAGAGCAAAGGCCGGGAAAGCATCCGTAATCAAGTTGACCGAAAGGAGCTGAATCGCAACCAACGGTACAGGCATGCCCACCAGCATGGCGATAAAAATAACGAGAATCTCTCCGATATTACAGGAGAGCAGGAAGCCGACAACTTTACGGATGTTGCCATAAATAGTACGCCCTTCGGCAACGGCTCTTACAATACTTGCAAAGTTATCATCTGTCAATATCATATCTGCTGCTTCCTTGGATACATCCGTACCGGTGATTCCCATAGCTACACCGATGTCGGCATGTTTCAAGGACGGTGCATCGTTTACGCCATCGCCAGTCATGGCCGCAATATCACCGTTAGCTCTTACAGCATCCACAAGACGTACTTTATGTTCCGGAGATACTCGAGCAAATACATTGACGGTCTTAACTCGCTCCCGCAACTGCTCATCGTCCATCCCGGAAATCTCACGCCCTTCCACAGCAACGGCATCATCTTCAACTATACCAAGCTGACGGCCGATTGCGGTGGCTGTGATCTTATGGTCGCCGGTAATCATCTTAACCCGAATACCCGCTTTCTTACAAACATTAATCGCATCTTTCGCTTCTTCTCTGGGCGGATCAATCATTCCGACAAGACCTACAAAAATCAAATCGTTCTCCGATTCAAAGGAAGTGTCTACTTTGTCCACCTGCTTGTATGCGGCACCTATTACGCGAAGTGCCGATTCCGCAAAATTCTGATTTGCCGCAAGGATTTCCTGACGCTTCTCGTCGGTCAATTCCTGTACGGTTCCGTTCAAATCAATAGAAGCACAACGCCGAAGCAGTTCGTCGGGAGCTCCTTTTGTATACATTACAGTCTTACCGTCGATGTTATGGAACGTGGACATCAGCTTCCTGTCGGAATCAAAGGGAATCTCCTGAATACGCGGATATTTTTTATCCCATTCAGCCTTTATCATCCCTACCTTGTGCGCAAGCACTACCATCGCACCTTCCGTAGGATCGCCCACAATAGCTTCTTTATTCGGATCGTAAATCGCATCGTTACATAACAGGATACATTCCAGAACCTTCCGAACCGCATCGGCTTTCTTATTGCCGGAAGCATCAGTAATCTCTCCGTTCGGACTATAGCCCGTGCCGCTTACATCATATAGCTCTCTTCCGTCATATATCCTCTGTATGGTCATCTTATTCTGCGTCAGGGTACCCGTCTTGTCCGAGCAGATAACCGTGGTACTGCCCAACGTCTCAACTGCGCTCAAACGCTTGATAATCGCATTGCATTTTACCATCCTCTGCATACCCATAGCCAAAACTACAGTAACAACAACGGTAAGTCCTTCCGGAATCGCAGCAACAGCTAAAGATACGGATGTCATAAAAATATCAAAGAGATCCATCCCCCGCAGCAGACCGAGCAGAAAAATAATCGCACAGATCGACAGACAGACAATACCTAACAGCTTCCCGAGATTGTCCAGCTTCTTCTGAAGCGGAGTTGCTTCATCGCTGCTGCTGTTAAGCATACCGGCTATATTTCCCATCTGGGTATTCATACCGGTATCGGTTATAACTCCCTTTCCACGTCCGTATGTAATCACCGTTCCCATGTAAGCGCTGTTAATACGGTCACCCAGACTTGCATCCTCAGGCAGGACTGCCTTCGCATCCTTCTCTACCGGAACCGATTCTCCGGTTAGGGCAGCTTCATCAACTTTGAGGTTAATGGCTTCCACCAGACGCAGGTCGGCCGGTATATAATCGCCTGCTTCTAGAATAACCACATCCCCGGGAACCACTTCGTGAGAAGCAATCTCAACAACTTGACCGTCACGCAATGCCTTTGCATGCGGACTTGCCATTTCTTTGAGCGCTTTCAACGCGTTGCTGGCTTTATTTTCCTGATATACACCAAGAAAGGTATTAAGCACAACAATAGCCAGAATAACAATACCTTCCAATTCTTCTCCAAGAAGAATCGAAATCACTGCAGCTACAATCAGTATCAGGACTAAAAAATCCTTGAGCTGGTCCAATGCCATTCCTAAAATGGACTTCTCTTTGCCGCCCTCAAGGCGGTTAGGGCCGTATCTTTGAATGCGCTCCGTGGCTTCCTTACCGGAAAGGCCGGTGGACAGATCAACTTGTAGGGCTTCCGCGGTCTCTGAGGCGGATAGGTTAAAATATTTCTTCACAGCATACCTCCATTATTTAATATATGCACGGAACCCACAGTTCTCCTGACAAAATCTCTGCTTCTCCGTGCTACACGCGATACGCAGCCCGCTACATTCAATTAGCTTTCTGTCGTATCCTTACACTACAAAAAGTAGCATATCATAATTATGAAAAAACTGATAGTACCTTTCGCTTTATTATATTTTTTTATATTTTGGATAAATAAATTTATACGAAGCCCCAAGCCTCTTTCACAACTTTCACAATAAGAAGGGGCTGTTTTTTACAGCCCCTTCTATACCGGATAACCGTTGTCTTTAAGCTATTCTGTGCATTGACCACACAATACCTTCCGAACCAACGCCTCCCAGATTTAAACCTACGGTCAGACCATCTGCTTCATAAAACAGTCCGACTACTTCTCCTTGCGTTAATTCCACATCTCCCGCCAAGGTAACAGTGCCGTTTCCTAATATAGCTCTCAATTCGATGAGAAGTGCTACATCAATATTAACCACCGGGAACAAACCGCTTATCAAATCATCGTTCGAGGGTGATGTCCTGCGCACTACGAAGGAGGGATTCGCGTCATCCACTGCTACACTTAATGCCGCTGTGGTCGAATAGTTAATTGTTGCCTTAATCGAATATCTGCCGGTTTCCGGAACTTCAAAATCACCGGTCGTAGGATCAAAGCCTAAATTACCGTAAAAAGGATCTAATACCGACCATCCTGTAATCTGCGCACTTGTTGTTACGCCTAATGCAGTTCTAAAAGCCGAGAATCCTGTTTGTGCAAAAGACGGACCTGTCGGACCTGTCGGGCCTCCCGGACCTGTTGCTCCTCCCGGACCTGTCGCTCCTGCCGGGCCTGTTGCTCCCGCCGGACCTGTAGCTCCTGCCGGGCCTGTCGCTCCTGCCGGGCCTGTTGCTCCCGCTGGACCTGTTGCTCCCGCCGGACCTGTCGCTCCTGCCGGGCCTGTCGCTCCTGCCGGGCCTGTTGCTCCCGCCGGACCTGTTGCTCCCGCCGGACCTGTTGCTCCCGCCGGACCTGTTGCGCCTGCCGGACCTGTTGCTCCCGCCGGGCCTGTTGCTCCCGCCGGACCTGTTGCTCCTGCCGGACCTGTTGCTCCCGCCGGACCTGTAGGACCTGTAGGACCTGTTGCTCCGCCTGCCGGACCTGTCGCGCCCGTGGCTCCGGTCGCACCGGTAGGTCCTTGAAGTGTAGAAGCACCGAGTGCACTATCCATTTTTGCTTTTAAAATGAACTGATTGAGAACGGCACTGTCTAACAGGTCGCGAACGTTTTCATTTACCTCTATGATTTCATCAATAGTCGGATTGGGACCGGTTATACCCGGAAGGGTTCCCAATGCGTATTGAATCTTTTCACCTTCGGCATTTAATATATGACTTAATCCCAGCTCCTCCAAGGCTATGGAGGCCAAAATATAATTAATTGCATCATCTCTGCTAATCGGAGGACTTATCTCCGGAAATCTTGGTAATGACATACTTTTATCTCCTTATGGTATTGTTATTACTTTATCTTCTATTTATTATATGCGTAATAACTCGATAAGTGCATATTATTGGCATATTATGAAGTTCGGAATCATATGCTAATATTTTGGATATTTATAATGCCCGGCCAACTTATAAAAATTGGCCGGGCATTATCATCAAATTGTAAACCATGCATTCAGGAGTTCAGATTCTCCACCGCTTTCCGGAACACGATAAAAAAAATCATTATTTTGTGTTTCTTCATCCACCTGTGCAATCGCTTCATAATAAAGATATCCGTCTCCCGGAACAAAGTGAAGAATCCCCCAATATTCCGTCTCTTTCAGATTAGCAATCACCTTCGTCTCCCCGCTCCCACTAACAGAAAGCATGACGATTTTACCATCTATGAAAGCAAATAAATTTCCTTCTTCAATCAAGAAGGAATAATTAGCAGAACCTGTAAATACAACAGGTATTTCTCGTTCCACCTTTCCGTTCTTCCCACTACGCACCTGCATACGATATTCATAGGTTCGATAATCATACCCTTCCGGTTTGGACACCAATGTAAGGCAATAAAGCTTACCCTCATAATAAGAAACGCTGTCGATATACCCCTCCTCATCTACCTGCGAATAGACGGCCAGCGTCTCGTCCTTGTCTTTTTTTAAATAAATGCGTCCCAGAATATTTTCTTCCGTGTTCTCATCATAGCCAGCGTAATACAGGTATTTTCCGTCATATCCCAAGATAGTGTCAATTCTGCCGGAGTCTATCTCCTCTCTGTCTCCCGTCGTTGTATCCACATAGGCATATCGCATCCGATAATTATCGTCATATTCATAGCCATAGAACAACTTATCCCCTATCAGCTTCTCATGCCCCATACCCGGGAGGAATACATCCTCGGTCAGTACCTCTACATTGCTCCCATCCATATCTGAACGCTTTATGGACAGCAGCTCATCAGTCATGCTTTCATAAGCCTCCTGCACCTTCTCCACATAGTAGACCTTTTCTTCCTGAATGGTGAATATGCTGCTCTGCTGTACGATGGGCTTGCCGTACACCCCGTTCACTCCGCGATACACTATTCCGTCATACGCGCACATATTTGAAAATCCTCTAACCGGATAAAAAGCAGTCCCCTGCACATTATCTGCCGACACCGACTTAGCTACAGCCACAATCAGCAATGCCGCAGCAGCTGCCATAGCAACAATACCAATTCGTTTACCTGTTCTTCCCATCTCTATTCTTCCACCGTAATTTCATAGCCCGAAGCAAAGCATTTTCCCGGTTCTACCGCATTTCCCCATTTTCTCTCCTGTAAGGAACCTCTGAAGTCCGTATGGTCGCATATGCCATGCCATGGCTCTATGCAGATAAAAGGTGCATTTTTCCCTGCCGGTGCCCACACAGCGACAACCGGCAATTCGAATCTCGTAGTGAGATATGCTTTTTTATCCGGAGTAAGAAGGGATATGCTGTGAACCTGATAATCTTCCATAATAATAGCATCTCTTTCAAACAGTTCCTCCGTAATCGGCAAAAGTCCGTCCCGCAATTCATAGATTCGCCTTTCATCGCCGGCAAGTCCGTCCTCTCCAATCACAGTACAGTTTATCGCATCCTCTTTATCAAATCTCAAAAAACAATCCTCTCTTTTCTCTCCTCGGTTTATCGGACAGTTAAAAGCAGGATGCCCGCCTATAGAAAAATATATCGTTTCATCGGAAGGATTCTCCACCCTCCATAACACTTTCAAGGTCATCCCCTCCAATCGGTAGCCTATTCTCAGTCGAAACCGAAAAGGAAATATCTCAAACGTCTCATCGTCGGATTCGAGTATAAACCATACTTCCGTCGCTTCATGGGACATCAGTTTGAATTCCTTATCCCGTATAAATCCATGCTTTTGCATATAATATGTTTTACCATTAAAACGGTATTGGCCTTCTTTCAGACCACCCACAAGCGGGAACAAGGTCGGCGATGTCCTTCCCCAGTAACGTGCATCCGCGCACCACATATACTCCTTCCCACTCTCCGATTTCCTTAATGATTTTAGCTCTGCCCCCCGCGAATCCACAGCAACGGTCAGTCTTCCGTTACTGATTTCGAATATTGCCATATTCTTTCTCCTCCCTCAATAAAGCTGTAATAAAACAATTATAGTTCAGCTTCTCAGTTTTTACAATCCCGAAGCACTATAAAGCAAGAACCTGCCCTCTCTGTAATTAGAAGGCAGGCTCCGTGTTCCCGGCTCTCACCGGATTTCTCCCGGTTGTCTTTATCTTTCCGTATCTGCTTTGTTTTTCTTACGCCGTTTCCATCTACCTCATAGCCGCCCACCTTCGTGCTTCGGGCCAAGGTACCATCCTCATAGAAGTAATACCACTGTCCGTCGTCATCACGGCTCCAGCCACAGTCGGTGGCAGGGGTGATGGTCAGCTTAATATAGCGGTACAGCATGGCCGAGACCTCTGCACGGGTAGCTTCCGCCTTAGGGTTGAAACGGTTGCTCTTCTCTCCCATGACCACACCCGCCCTCTGCAGGGTCATGGCGGCGTCCGGTGCGAAGGACGTCTCCGAGATGCCCGTAAGCAGTCCCCGCCCTGTCACATAGTCAATGGCTTCCTTCGACCAATGGGTAGAAATATCTTTATACTTCTTGGTCGAAGCCGTATAGCCCACACCGTATACCGAGAAGTGGCCGGTAGTAAAAATAACACAGCTACGGTTGGCATCATAAACGGAATCCGCAATGCGGACTGCATTGCCCTCTGCATCCACATAGACCCCATACAGTCCCCCTGCCGCTTCGTTCCTGCCCGGTGTATAAGGAATGGACACCAGCGCTCTTCCCTTTCCTAAGGAGGTGATGTTCACACTCTTCCCCTCCTTCACGGTACGGATGGTGATGGCATAGGCACTGCGGACGCCTCCTCTTCTTCCTGTTTCTTGTTTCCTCACCCTTTATGCAAAGTAACGGAGTATGGTGTCTATGGGGAGCTCCAACCGGATGCTTTCGTCCTCCCACACCAGAGATTTCTCCTTTGCCTGCAATGTTTTCCACAGGCTGCTCTACACTAACGGAGCGAATACCGAATATTCAAGTAGCAGTTCCATCTCCATGGACAGGCTTCCGCCGTCTTGAAACCGCAGATACAACCGCCAGTCGTCACCCGTGTTGGTGAAGACAATCGCCCTTCCGGAATTCTTCTCCTCCTTCATCAGAGAAAGCAGCGCGGAAACACAAATCGGCGGGGCATCCTCCCAATACAGGCAGCCGTTTTGTATTTTTATGTTTTTTGCATGGCTATGTCCTTTAGCGAGGAAAGCCACGCGCGGCTAAGATAAGGCGTTATGCAAATATCCATCCGATTTCCGTTGGAGAGGGTAACGGTAAGGATATTGTCTGCTGCGAAAGCAGCGCTTTGAAATGTTACGGGCATAAAGCCACTCCTTTCCACTAAGGTAAGCTGGTACACCAGATTCCTTGCTATCAAAAGAATAAAATGTCTTTATACAGACACTTTTCTATTACATATAAATTCCTTCCATGTAATTATAAAGGAACTTTTAATAAAAGGGTATTGGCCAAACAGCTACTTTTATTGCAAATAAAAAATTCCCTCTATCCAATCATAAGGGAATTTTTAGTAAAATGGTATTGGCCAAACGGCTACTTTTTTATTATTCTTGCTAACCTACTTTATATCCTGTACCCCATACTACCTTTAGATAATGCGGATCCTTCGGATTACTCTCTATCTTCTCTCTGATATGCCTGATATGTACGGCAATAGTATTATCTGCCCCGATCGCCTGCATATTCCAGATAGATTCATATATTTGATCGATGGAGAATACCTTACCTCTATCTCGAACAAGAAGGCGAAGAATCTTGTATTCAATCGGCGTTAATTTAACTTCCCGACCTGCCACCGTCACTTTTCTTATGACATCATCGATTACGAGGTCATCCACCCGATAAATCCTATTAATATTCTCGCACATATTGGAAAGCTGTGTATAACGCCTGAACTGTGAATTTACTCTCGCCATGAATTCTAAAGGATGATACGGATTCAGGACATAATCATCCGCTCCTGCATTCAGTGCCGCAATCTTCATTTGTTCCGTATCGTTGGCCGATAATACGATAATCGGCATCCTCTCCGCATTTCTAACTGCCTTGAGTCTCTCGATTCCGTCATGTTGGGGAAAATCAATATCCATAATCACCAGATGGATGTCACTGCCTTTCAATCTCTGAATGACATCTCCCAGTGAGTTCATCACATATACCTGATATCCTTCCTGCGCCAGAAAAATCTTAAGAACTTCCATGTTTGCAGTAGTCTGATTATAAATCAATATATTTTTCATTTATATTCCTCCTCCCTTAAATCGGTAGTGTCAAATTTACTACCTATTTTTCTTTCTAAAACCTTTATTTTCGGGAGCTTGCAAATAAAAAGAGCATTGACCTCCCTTTTTTGATATAATGTCCTCGACCAAAATTCCAAAATACCA